>JAGLCY010000220.1 GCA_023270185.1 Candidatus Krumholzibacteriia bacterium
GAATATACCTACGCGGTCCGCTGCCTCAAGGTCGGGGCCAAAGGCTACATAATGAAGCAGGCGGGCACCGAAAAGATCCTCGAAGCCATCCGCTGCGTGCTCAGCGGCAAGACCTTCCTGAGCGAAGGCATGACGCAGATCGCCCTTGATCAATTGGGGTCCGAAATCCCCGCCGGCTCACCGGTCGAAGTCCTCAGCAACCGGGAACTGGAGCTTTTCCAGCTGACCGGCCAGGGCAAGGAGATTGCCGAGATCGCCCAGATCATGAACATCAGCCCGCGCACGGTCGAGGTGCATCGTTCGCACATCAAGAAGAAGCTGGGGTTGCGTACCAGTACCGATATTTTCCAGACATCCTATGAGTGGTTGAAGCAGGACGGGATGTTGCCATAGGAGCGTGACCGGGCAGGCAAGGCATACACAAACGCGGCTTAGGATGTCCTCGTACCTGCGGATTACCTAAGCCGCGTTTGTGTATGCCTTGCCTGCCCGGTCAATCACCCACGGTAACACCCCGATCCGCTCCTCCTGTAAGAGTGTCGGGATATGAGGCTTGGCAAATGCACCGTTAGCTCGGCGGGTTGAAGGGCCTGCATACAGACGCGGCTTAGGTAATCCGCAGGTACGAGGACATCCTAAGCCGCGTCTGTATGCAGGCCCTTCAACCCACCGATCTAATGGCGCATCTGCTGAACCTTATACCCTTTCCCCTCCAGAAGACTGATGATACCCATCTTGCCGGCGAAGTGACCCGCGCCCACCACGACATAGATATCCGTGTCGGCTTTCAGCCACTCGTCGATCTTGTCGGCCATGCCCACGTTACGGTCATCCAGCAGGGCACGGTAGAATTCCTCCATGGCCGGATCTTCGCCCATCTGCTCTTGCAGGAGCTTGTCCAGGCCCTTGACGTCACCGGATTTCCACAGCGCGACCATCTCATCGGTCATGGCAACGATGTCATCCATCTGGTCGAGGAATTCGGTCATCAGGATATCGTCAAGCTTGTCGTCGATGCTGAAGAACAGGTCGAGTTGAGCCTCGATGGTCTCCAGTTCGCGGATCTCCTTGCCCTGCTCCGTGGCCGCGTCGAGGAAGTGCTTGTCGATGCCCAACTCGGGATCGAACCCCACTTTTTTGTACTCCTCCAGGACCATGATCATGGCCACCAGACCCGGCTTGAATTTCGAGTACATGGCCAGGTTCATGTCGTTTTCGGCGGCGTACTTTTCCATCCGCTTCCAGAGCTCGGGCGACAGACAATCCTCCAAGGTGGTTTCATCCGGAAGCATGCCCTTCTGCATTACCAGGAGTCCCGATTTCTGAAGATTGGCCGGACTTGTCATATCCACCTCGACCGCCAGGACAGGCGCGGCGGCAAACGCGGTTTCGAATGGTTCGGCCATGGGGAAGAAATCCGGTTTGCCCACGTGGATCGAACCCACCAACGACACCGTGGCGGTCTCGGATTTCACCTGCCACATGAAGATCGGCTTTTCGCCTGCCTGTAAAGGGCCGGCCGCCACCAGGAAGGTGACGGCCAGGAAAACGAACAGGAACAGACGGTTCAGATTTTCGCGTCTCATTGCGAATCACCTGTTTTCAGGAAACGGTAGAAATCAGAATCCGTCGACAGGACCAGTGAGCTCTCCTTGTCCAGGGTCGTCTTGTAGGCTTCCATGGTCTGGAGGAATTCGTAGAACGAACGGGTGTCGGCCGAACGGTTGTAGGCCTTGGCGTAGATGTTCGTGGCCTCGGCGTCGGCGTTACCCTTGATCTCCTGGGCCGTCTTGTAGGCCTCGGAACGGATCCTGAGCAGCTCGCGATCCTTTTCACCGCGGATCCGAAACGCCTCGCCCTGCCCCTCGCTCGTGAAGCGTTCGGCGATGCGCTGGCGTTCGGAAATCATCCGCTCGTAGACCTTGCGTTGAACCTCGGCCACGTAGTTGATGCGCTTGAATTCCACGTCCAGGATCTCGATGCCCAGATCGGAGGTCCGCTTCTGGGCATTGGCCAGGATCTCCAAACGGATCACATCGCGGCCGTATTCGATGTCTTCCATCGTAACTTCGTCCTCGGCGTCGACCTCGGTTTCCATGGGTACGCGATTGGTACTGCGCACCACTTCCACCAGATCGTATTTGGCGATGGCATTGCGGGTCTCACCATCGAGGATGTCGTCCAGACGTGTCATGGCGCCGCGTTCGTTGTTCAGGCGCTGGAAGTACAGCAACGGGTCAGTGATCCGCCAACGGGCGTAGTTGTTGACCCAGATGAAGCGCTTGTCCCTGGTGGGCAGCTGGTTCGGATCGCCGTCCCACTCCAAAAAACGCTTCTCGAACCGGTGCACCTTCTGGATGAAGGGAATCTTGAAGTTCAGGCCCGGGGTCATGATCGGGTCGCCCACCGGCTTGCCGAACTGGGTGATGATGGCCTGGTGCGGCTCCTGCACGATGTACACGGAATTGAACAGAACGAGCGCCACGAGAATGATCAGGGGAATGAGTAGCTTGTTCATGCTATTTACCTCCCTTGGTCTCGTTGGAATTGAGATTGAGCAGCGGCAGCACGCCCTTCAGACCGTCGTCGACAATGATCTTGCTCTGCACCTGGGGCAGAACCTCGGTCATTGTTTCGAGGTACATACGGGTCCGCGTTACTTCGGGCGCCTGACGGTAGGCATCGTAGATCGCCGTGAACAGAAGCGCGTCTCCCTGAGAACGGTTGACCCGGTCCATGGCGTAACCCTCCGCCTCCTGGATCGTCTGCTGGGCCGCGCCTTTGGCCTTGGGGATCTCACGATTGTATTCGGACTGGGCCAGGTTGATGAGCTTCTCCTTCTCCTGCTGGGCTTCGTTAACAGCGTTGAAGGAGGGTTTCACCGGATCGGGCGGGTTCACGTCCTGGAGCACGACCTGATCGACCTTGATGCCGGTTTCGTACTGGTCGCAGAGTTCCTGCAACTCGATGGTCACCTGCAGGGCCACCTCGGCGCGGCCGACGGTCAGGACCTCGTTGACGATGTGGTCCCCGACCACCTTGCGCATCACCGCTTCACTCATGTCGCGGAAGGTTTTCTCCACGTTGCGCACCTGGAAAAGGTACTTGTACGGATCGACGATCCGGTACTGCACCACCCATTCCACCACCGCGGCGTTCAGGTCGCCGGTGAGCATGTTGGATTCATCCTGGTACGGCTTGACCGAATACTGGCTCTTAATGCCCGCCTTCACGGTGCGGAAGCCGAATTCCTCCTTCAGCTGACGCTGGATGGGCACCTTGAGAACCCGTTCGGCGCCGAAGGGTATCTTGAAGTGAAGCCCTGGATCGGTAGCGCGCACGTATTTCCCAAAGCGCAGGACGAGTCCGGTTTCTTCCGGGTCGATGGTGTAAAAGCTGGTCAGGGCCAGAATCAGGATCAGGACACCGCCGACGATCAACTGGATCTTGCTCCGGTCGAACTGGGGTATCTTGATCTCCGGGATCTGGGGACCCTGTGGACCATCGAATCTTTGATCATCGCTCATAACAATCCCCTCTACGTCTGAGCGGACCGCTGGGCCCGCAACGTTGGTTCCGCGACTTGAATATTCTGCTCGGAATGTACAGGCATTTAACCGGGGAAGCACCCGTTTATTCGATTATTGGTCAGATTTCCCCGTGGGCGGTTCGGGCGATGATCTCATCCTGCAATTCACGGGACAGATCGCAAAAATAGTCGCTGTAGCCCGCCACGCGGACGATCAGGTGACGATGGCCTTCGGGATCATTTTGGGCTTCTCGAAGGGTATCGGCACGCACGACGTTGAACTGCACATGGTGGGCGTCCTGACGGAAATAGCCACGAACCAGGCCGGCCATCGCGTCAATCCCCTTCTGACCAGCCAACACCTGGGGCGTGAACTTCACGTTGAGCAGGGTGCCCCCGGTCTTGAGGTGGTCCATTTTCGCGGCCGAATTCATGACCGCGGTCGGTCCCTTGCGATCGGCGCCCTGGACCGGGGAAATTCCCTCCGACAGGGGAGTTCCGGCCCGGCGTCCGTCGGGAGTGGCCCCGATCACCGTGCCGAAGTACACATGGCAGGTGGTCGGCAGCATGTTGATGTGGTAGGCGCCGCCACGACCGTTGGGACGTCCGTCCACTTCATTGAAGAACGCGTCGAAACATTCGATCATCAATTCGTCGGCCATGTCATCGTCATTGCCGTAACGCGGAATCTTGTTCAGGGCCATCTGACGCAATATTTCGGTTTCGGCGAAATCGTTTCCCAGGGCGTTCAAGAGGTCATCCATTGTCAGTGCTTGCTTCTCGAAGACCAGATGTTTGATGGCCGACAGGCTATCGGTCAAAGTTCCCGTGCCCACTCCCTGGATGTAACTCGTGTTGTAGCGCGCGCCGCCGGCGTTGTAATCCCTGCCCTTTGCGATGCAATCGTCGATCAGCAGCGACAGGTAGGGAGCCGGCGCGTGTTCGGCGTACATGCTTTCGAACACGGCGTTGCCCCGGATCTTGATATCGATGAAGTGGGTGAGCTGGGCGCGCCAGGCAGTCATCACCTCGTCGAAGGTTTCGAACTCGCGCGGATCCCCGGAGTGTGGTCCCAGCTGCCTTTTCGTACGCGGATCGAAGCCGTCGTTCAGGGCCAGTTCGAGAATCTTGACCAGATTGAAATACCCCGTCAGGATGTAGGCCTCCTTGCCGAAGGCGCCGGCTTCCACGCAACCGCTGGCCCCGCCCTCGCGGGCGTCCTCCACGGTCTTGCCCTGGCGGAGCAGCTCTTCCACAATCGCGTCCGCATTGAACACCGAAGGGAAACCGTAACCCTGCCGGATGACCCTGGCGGCGGCCTTCAGAAAGCGGTCGGGGTTCTCCCGTGAAATCTGTATGTTGTTGCTGGGTTGCAGGATGTGCATCTCGTCGATGACCTCCAGCAGCAGGTACGACACCTCGTTCACGGCGTCGGTTCCGTCTGGTTTGAGCCCGCCCAGGTTGATGTTTGAAAAATCGGTATAAGTACCGCTCTCCTGGGCGGTGACCCCCACCTTTGGCGGCGCGGGGTGATTGTTGAACTTGACCCAGAAGCATTGCAGAAGTTCGCGGGCGGATTCCCGGTCGAGAGAACCGTCGGCCAGTTCTTTGGTGTAGAACGGTTCCAGGTGATGATCGAGATGGCCCGGATTGAAACTGTCCCAACCGTTCAGTTCGGTAACCACTCCCAGGTGATGTAACCAGTAGGACTGCAGGGCTTCCTGGAACGTGCGCGGCGCGTGGGCGGGAACGCGGGCGCACACTTCACAGATGTGTTCCAATTCAGCCCGGCGGGCCTGGTCCGTTTCAACGGCGGCCAGCTCGCGCGCCTTCTCGCTGTGGCGACGCGCGAAGATCATGGTCGCCTCGGCCGCGACGCGCATGGCCTGCAACTGTTCGCGGCGAGCGGGCGTCCCGGGATCGATCGCGAAATCAAGGGCGCTTGTTGCTTCATCGATTTCCTGTTGCAGATCAAGCAAACCCTTTCTGTAGATCTTGCCGTCAGCCACCGTATGACCCGGGGCGCGCTGCTCCATGAACTCGGTGAACACCCCCGCGGAGTAAGCGTCGTGCCACTGTCGCGGCAATTGGGGAAAGATGAGGTCGCGTAACGAACGGCCTTGCCAGAAAGGCACGATCTCGTCGCGGTAGGTATTTATGACATCGGCACTTACGCTGTAACTGGTCTTTGGGCGCGTATCGAGGATTTCCAGATCCTCCGGCGAATGACAGGTCAATTCGGGAAAGGTGGGCACGGCCAGAGGCTCAGGACCACGCTCGCCGACGATGAGTTCGCCCTTGCCGATGAAAACAGTCTTGTGCTCGCAGAGATACTTGAAGGAAAGCGCGCGCATCATCGGCACCGAATGTTTGCCTTCTTCGGCTTTGTAGAATTCAGTCAGCAGGCGAGCTCGTTCGGCCGAGATGGAAGGCCGGGACGCCAGGCTCCGCTGACGAAGTTTTTTGACCCGTTCGTTCATCATCATCCTCCGATATGCACTTCCAGGCCGAAGGCCCGCATCTTGTCGGCCTGTTCGTTCACGAGCACAGGATCTGCCGGCGCCAGATCCCCAAGCTGGTAGGTCAGACCCAGGCGACCATACTTGTCGCCGCCAATGGCATGGTAGGGCAACAGGTGGATCGGAAAGGGCCGGGCAAGTCCCGCCGCGAATTCAGCCACGGCGGTGAGATTTTCCACGTCGTCGGTCAAACCCGGGATCAGGGGCACCCGGATCCATACTTCGTGGCCCCTGTCGGCCAGGATTTTCAGGTTGTTATGGATCCGCTCATTACCGACGCCCACGACAAGCCGGTGCCGCGCGTCATCCATGATTTTCAAATCGTAGAGCAGCAGATCCGCGCGTTCGGCCACGGCCAGCAACGTGTCGGTCGTAACGTGACCGCAGGTGTCGACAGACCGGTGAATCCCTCGTTTTCCGCATTCCTGGAGACATTCCAACAGAAAGGGCGCGTTGCCGTTGGCGATGGGCTCGCCCCCGGAAAAGGTCACGCCGCCGCCCGATTCCTCGTGATAGGTTCGGTCCCGTTCGATTTCGGCCAGCAGGCGGTCCACTCCCATGGTTTCCCCCAGCAGGTCGCGGGCGCCCGACGGACACACATCCACGCAGGCCCCGCAGTGGATGCAGGTGGAATCGGGCCGGTTGGTGTTCGTAAGCGGATTCACAGGCCCCGCAATTCCCTGCGGACATGCCGGCGCGCACAACTCGCAACCCAGGCATCGATCCGCCTTGATCGCGATTTCGGGCCGGCCGCTCCTGCTCTCGGGATTGTGGCACCAGGGACAGTTCAACGGGCAGCCCTTCAAGAATACGGTGGTGCGAATGCCCGGACCGTCGTGCACGCTGAACCGCTGGATGTTGAAGACCACGGCTGAATTCATGCCCCGTCCTCGGCGCCGAGTTCGTCCATGTAATAGCTGCGGATGAAATCCTTTTGCACCTCGAAGGACCAGTGGGTCTCGCGCACGACTTCCGCCGCCCGGGCAAAGTCGCCTGCCTCCAGGTGGGAAATGATGTCCTCGTGCTCGTCGACCGAAGCCAACTCCCAGGCCTTGATGAACGTCCGCTTGCGGGGAAAATCGTACAGACGCTGCTTCATGGCCGTGACCGCGTGCACCAGTTCACCGTTGCCCGATAGTTTAAGGTAGCTGTCGTGCAGGGCGAGGTTGGCGTTGTAGTAGCGGTCGAAATCATTCAGGGCCAAGGCGGCGCGGCCTTCGTCGTTGTGGCGGCGCATCCGTGCAATCTTCTCGTCGGTCAGGGCCGCCGATTCGGTCACCAGGACCGAGGCTTCCAGGGCACCGATCATCTGGTAGAGGTTGCGAATGTCCTGCTCGGTCAGCCTGCGGACCCGGATGCCGCTGCGCGGTTTGATGACCACGAATCCCTCCAGCTCCAGACGCAGCAGGGCCTCACGCATGGGGGTGCGGCTGACGCCGAGCTTCCGGGCGATATCATCCTGGCGAATGACGCTGCCGGGTTCGAGTTCGCCATTGTCCAATTGCTCGCGGAGGATGTCGTAGACCTGTTCACGCAGGGAAGATCGGATCAGGGGCAGGGTGGGGCTTTCCATGGGTTCTTTTCCCTTTGAGGCAGACTGGGTACCGGATTCTGATATCTAATATATCAGTTCTGAGAAAAAGTGGCCAGTGATTTGATCCTGATAGGGAATCGCTCCACCAAAGGTATACCAAAGGCCCCCCGGGGGGCCTTTGGAACAGTTCAACCGACTGAATTTAAATGACTTAGTTTTCCACTTATTCCGCACTCGAAGTGTGGTCGTGGACAATCCGCCACCCCTCATCATACCGGCGCAACAGCAGGGTGAACAGACCATGGGGCTGATCGTGTTCCCGTTCCAGCTTCCAGGCCCCGAAAACCAGGGCCGACTCGTGGGACAGGATGGTGATGTCCAGGTCGCTGAACACCAGGCGGCCCATCGCGGCGCGATCGGGATAACGCTTCAGGTAACCGTCCAAGGTCTTTTGCCAGCCGAAAGTGACCTTCCCCCCACTCGCGAAGCGCAATTCCGGTGATTTCCAGTAGGTTCCCATGTAATCCTCGATGCTGCCCTTGTTCCACCAGGCCTCACCCTCAAGGACCACGTCGCGGATGTCGGTCTTCAGTTCGGTTTCGAGCAGAGCTTCCTTTTCGGCACAACCCGCGGCCAGGATCAGCATCAGAACAGCTGTCAGGGACATCAAAGTTTTTGTACTCATCTTCATTCCTCTCGGGATATTAGATCCAACGCCATGGCGGCCAGGCCGTAACCGAACACACCGGGCAGGGTCATCTGGCTGGCGAGAGTGTGACGTTCGCGAGTGGTCGTGTACGAAGGAGCAGGTTCTTCAGGATCCGCAAACTCGCGGACCTCCTTGAGCGCGGCGGGTCGATGGGCGGAAGCCTTTTCGATCGACCAGATTGCCGGGATCGCGTCTGTGATCCCCCGCCTTTTTAAACGGGACCGCACCTTGCGGGCCAACGGGCAGATTGTCGACTCCGAGAGATCCCCCGTGCGCACCTTCCCCACGTCCCATTTGCCTGCCGCTCCCATGCTGGCAATCACGGGAATGTTGTTGGATGCGCACCAGGTCAGAAGCGTCACCTTGGTGTTGAGGCTGTCAATGGCGTCGATGACCAGGTCGGGCCGGCTGCCGGACTCCACGGGAACCACTTCAGGCAGCGTGTCCTCGCC
>JAGLCY010000221.1 GCA_023270185.1 Candidatus Krumholzibacteriia bacterium
GGCGCCATGACCGCCAGGCGCGTCACCTGACTGGCCAGATTGGCCCAGATAACACCCATCACGCCATGACCGGCGCTCAGCCACCACCAACCCAGACCGAAGTAGACGACGGCCGAAGCGACCTGTCCGACAGTCTGGTACTGGACCTTTTCGTGGGCTTGAAGAACCGAGTCGCAGGCCATGCCCGCCGATTCTATGAAGATGCCCAACGTCAGGATCAGGATGGCCTCACGGGTCAACGCGTCATAACCGGTTACGGTGACCATCCCGAATATGAAAAGATAGCTGATCGCGCTGACGACCCACCTGATCCGCATGGTCGCCCAGAACAGCGGCAGGGTGAGAACCTTGGCCCTGGTGATCTCCCTGGTCAGCAACACTCCCAGGCCAAAACGCGAAACCGTCAACAGGATGGTGTTGATGCTCACCGCCGTGACCAGGATGCCGAGTCCGTCCGGGCCCAGGATCGGCGTCATCTTCTTGCGCAGGAAAAGGGCGAGCAGACGACCGCTGAACAGACCGATGGTCAGCAGGATAGTGTTCTTGGCGACGCTGCGTGTGGCTGACAAGTTCGATTCCTCTTAGAAAAACCCGCGGGTGATCGCGGTGATGACCGGACTGCCGTCCCCGTTCAGATCCCAGGCCAGGTCGAGCCGCGCGATCTGTGAATTGGCCGACCGGGTCGGACCGAATCGTAGCCCAAAACCGGCTTCGTGGCGAATGCCCGATTTTTCCCGGTCCTCATCCTTCCACCAGGCCATGCCTCCACTGTAGAAACCGGCGAAGCCCATGCGGAACAGGCCGGCCAGTTCCCAGGGCATGGCCTTTCCCTGTTCAATGTTCCAGCGGGCCAGATGATCCCCGGCCATGCCGTCGAATTCAAGGGTCCGCATTCCCCGATCCAGGCCCAGCAACAACGCCCGCGACCCGAGAAGGTTCGCGCCCTGGCCGTACTCGGCAAAGAGACGGGTGATCCAGGGGCTGTTTTGGTTACCCGCCGCGCCAATCCATCCCGTCACGAAATCGTAGCTGTAGTACCGCACATCCCGGCCGCCGGTGTCGCCGGCACCCGCTCCGCGCAGGACCGCATAGCCACCGACCAGCGGTGTCCATTTGGTGAACGCGCCCTCGACATGGAACCGGGATTCGCCATAACTGGCGGAAGACCCCAGATTGCCGCCCGCCGGACCAGCCTTGAGATCGAACTCGATATCCGTGGAAAAATCCTCCACCGGACCATACTGCAGGATGAATCGCCCCTTGGCCCAGGCGCGCCCGAGGCTGTGAATCCAGACGTAGGGAAACACAGTGGTGCCCTGGTCACGGGCGAAGGGTTGCCCCGGTTCAGCGAGCCAGGACAGATTTTCGATCCGGCCATCGGACAACAGATACCCGGGTTCGTCCAGATCGAAGACCGTCCGCCGCACCCTGACCCCGCCGCCCAGCCGCCAGATGCGCCCATCATCCGACTTGCTCACACGCCACTGAAAACCGGCTGACACTCCCGAATCATGGAAGGGAAGCAGCGCGTAGAGGCGGTCTGTTTCGGTGGGATCAATGCCGGCCGGCCCGGCGTTGCTCAGGTAATAACGATTGTCCGCCAGATTATCCCAGAACCTGATATTCATGGTATAGGCATCGCCCTGCGCGTAGAAGGGTTTGCCCACAAAGACCTGACGAACGTAACCGTCCTCCCGGCTGGAATAATCGATTCCCAGATGCAGCCCCATGCCGAACAACCGACGCTGCCGGTACCAGGTGTTCCAGTACGAAGCGTTTTCGTCCTGACCCAGACCGGCTCCCAGTGTGACCCCGCGTCCCAGAAAATTCCTGTCGGAAAGCTGAAGGTTCCAGCGCTGATCTCCACCCGAGGCCAGGGAATAGGAAAAACTTGTGCGCAAGGTCCAGGTTTCGCGAGTGGCGACTCGGATGTTTACGCGGCCGTCGCTGGTGGTGTCGACGGCCGTCACCCGGACATTGTTGAGATACCCCAGCGCGCGCAGGTTCCGCTCCGTCTCGGCGAGTTTGTCGGGGTTGAAGGTGTCCCCGCTCTCGAACAGCAGCTCCCTGCGCAGCACGTAATGCCGGGTGTTGGCATGAAGCCCGTTCATGGACCGGCGAAGGAATCGCAGGCCGTTGTTGGTGTTTTCGATCTCTTTCTCGGAAAAAATGTCCTGGCCATCGATCTCGATTTCACCGACGACAAGGGACGGGGAAACGGGCTCGGTCTGGGCGACCGCATGGGTTGTTATCACCGTCACCATCAAAAATGTCAGCAGGAGACGGACAAACCGTCTGTCATGCATGTCATTTTGGCGGTATTTGGCTGTCAGGAATGGGCCAGGATTTTCTGATAAACTCGAATCCGAGCTTCCTTTGTGTAGATGTAACTTAATGTGTTTTTGGATGTTAATGGATTTCATCCGTGTGGTTTTCCAGATTGGCACGGCCATTGTATATAGGCCAGTGAGAGCAAAAATCCTGGGCCGTAACCGACTGGCCCAACTTCATACCACAAGTGCAAGAGGAGGACCAGAAATGAATACCCTTTTCCCCGTGACCCGCATGCTGGACGCGGCCCTTAACGGCCAAATGAACAACTTGAACGAAGCCGACGGTACCCGCGGTCGCTCCCCCCGCGCCGACATCCTGGAAGGCGAGAAGGAATTCCGGGTTCTGATGGACCTGCCGGGTGTCGCCCACGAGGATCTCGACCTGAGCATCGAGGACCAGACCCTGTGGGTGAAGGCCGAACGCACCGAAACCGTTCCCGAAGGTTTCGAATCCCGCCGCAACGAGCGCGCTGGCCACGTGACCTTCAGCCGGACCTTCAGCCTGGGCAACGCGGTCAACGCGGACGACATCAGCGCCGAGTTCAAGAACGGCGTGCTGACGATCTCGCTGCCCAAGAGCGAGAAAAGCATACCGAGGCGGATCGAAATCAAATAGGAAGGGTTGAAAAACCCAGCGGATGGAACCGCACAAAGGCCGGGAGTTCGCTCCCGGCCTTTCCTTTATGGACGCCATCTTCTCCGTCCACCATAATCCCCCCATGAAACTCATCACAACCACGCAGGGGCTGGACCCGCGACCCGGGCTTGCCCTGAGCGAAACCGTCGGCATCGATTTGCCGGCGGCCGATCCGTCATTGCCGAGCAACTGGCACGCGCTGCTGCCCGACCTGGGCCGGGTGCGCGACCTGTTCGACAAACACGTCGATCGTCTGGACGAAATGGAAGTTCTGATTGCCACCGGGGAAAACCTGCCCCTGCCCTACCTGGACCTGGCCAGGACGCGGCTGTTGGCGCCGATCATCCTGCCTTCCAAGATCATCGCGGTGGGCCTGAATTACCGCGACCACGCCGAAGAGCAGAACAAGAAACTGCCCGCCAAACCGCTGCTGTTCAGCAAGGCCACCACCTGTCTGCAGGCACCGGGATTACCGATCGAGTTGCCTGAAGATCTCAAACAGGTAGACGCCGAGGGCGAACTGGCGGTGGTCATCGGTAAACCGGGCCGC
>JAGLCY010000222.1 GCA_023270185.1 Candidatus Krumholzibacteriia bacterium
TCACCCCTGACGAGTTGCCCGACCTGGCCCGCGGTCTGGAGATCACTTGCCGCTGGAACGACGAGATCATGCAGCAGAGCAACACCGACCAGCTGATTTTCCCGGTGGACCATTTGATCAGCTACATCAGCCGTAATATGACGTTGCTGCCGGGGGACATCATCTCCACCGGCACGCCCGGCGGCGTGGGTGTTTTCCGCGACCCGCCGGTGTTCCTGAAACCGGGCGACGTGGTCGAGGTGACGATCGAGGGCATTGGCAGCTTGTCCAATCCCGTGACCAGATGGCTCCATCCGCCTACCAATTGAGCCAAATCGGAACTTATTGCGGAATGCCGTGTCCGGGAGGGTGTTAGACGCCCTCCCGGCTTCCATTGGCCCCTGATTTTCCAGAAATTTTTCTCCTAAATTCCCGCCATTCAGGCATCTCACGGATTTCCCCGCGAGGGCGTGAACTTTCCCCGGATGGTGGAACGTTCCTTGCCGTTCCCTTTGAAGAAGCTCTTTCGATCGGGCAGGTCGCAATATGGCCGACACCTTGAATCGCCCGGCGGAACATCCGCAGGGATCACATCTGGGCAAAACAGCATCAGGCGGAGCCGAAAACATGACCAATCCAGCAAGCCTCAGCTTTCCCGAGATGTCGAACCTTATGGCCAAGATGCCCACCTACTCGAACTACCGTTCCGAGGCCGAAGCGGCCGAGGCCGAGCGCGTCTTCAGATATGCCATGGGGTTCATGTTGAAGGAATGCGGCGAGCATCTGCTGGGTATCGCCGAGACCAGGGCCCAGATTCTCAGCTCCGAGATGGAACAGATGATCGACGGTCTGATCGAGCGGATCAGCCTCATCTTTCGCCGCCTTGACCGGGAGGGCGTCGTCAGCCTTGTCGGCAACAGCGCCGACGCCATCGCCGAGCTCGAGGCCTTGGACACCCGCCTCATCCTCATGATCGAGGAAGCGATGAACCTCGTGCGTAATCTCGAAACCGACGTGCCGGCCGCGAGCTGGTTCAAGACCGACGCGGACCGCCTGTCGGTCGGTTTGGCCTGCTTCAGCGAGATGGCCGAGGAACGCAATTATCTGCTGGGACTCGGCTGGGAATCGGAATTCCAATGGAATGGGGGCCGTTGATCATGAACAGCGATTTCACCACCACCATGGGCCTGCAGAGCAGTCGCACCTGGGAATCCCTTCCGACGGACGAGGGTCCTCTCGAATGGACCCTGGACCACAAGCAGGGCCTGATCCAGGGCCCCCTGGACCTGGAGTTCCTCCGCGGCCGAAAAATCTCCCTCGTACTGGAACCCGGCCAAATGGCCATGCTCATTCAGGACAGCGACCTGAAAGCCGTCTATCTGGACGGAGCCCACTACCTGGACATCGGCCACGGCAACCATCAGGTGCCCGCCGAAAGCCGCCTCATCTTCCTGGCCGCCAACAAGCATATCAACCTGAACTGGTCGCGCCAGGCTCCCATGCGCCTCGGCTCGAACAATGACGAGGCCCTGATCGGCGGCTGCAGCCTGACCATCGATGGGCCCGCCCGCTTCTACCGTACATTCCTGGACACTCCGGAAATGCCCGAGCCGGAATTCCTGGTTTGTTTGATCGACCAGTTCGTGCGCGGAGTCCTGGAAGATTTTCTGGGCAATTTGTTTGATCCGGCAGCAGCGCCTTCGCCCGCGGAAATCCAGTCCCGGTTGACCCGGTTGACTCCCGAGGACCTTGCGGACGATTTGGCCCCTTGTGGCCTGTCCTGCGTGAATCTCGCCATCTACACGGCCGCTCCGCCGGTGGATGACGAATTTGTCCCGTCGGTTGAGCAGGAAGCCGACGCTCATGAGACCGCTGGACATCTGAACGTTGTTGGGCATAATTAATCCTGATCGGTCGGGATGAGCCCGGCTCACTTTACTCATTTACTCCGGACAGGGTTCACTGTGCCGCTCAAGCAAATATTCCTTTTTGTCATCTGCCTGGCTCTGCTGGTTGCCACGGGTGCTTCCCTGGCTAATGCCGAGGAAGTCATTGTCCCGGAGCCCGATCCCGACCCGGTCCTGACCGCCATCAACATCGAAGGCAACGAAAAAACCGAAACCGTCCAGGTGATACGGATCATGGGCCTGGAAATCGGCCAGACCCTGAACCTGGACCAGAACGACGACGCCTGGGATGCCCTGGAAGACTGCGGTTACTTTCGTTTCGTGGAGATCGATTACGACGACAGCAATCCGGGCGAAGTCGTGTTGAACGTCATCGTCGAAGAGGACATGACCACCTTCTACGGCCCTTCGGTCCGGTACAGCAGGCGCCACAAATACATGCTCGGCGGCTGGATCGAGCAACGCAACCTGCGCGGCAAGGGCGAAACCGTCCGGGCCCAGCTCATGGTCTACTACATCCAGAACGGTTTGGTTTCCTGGCATCGTCCCTGGTTGTTCGGGGTCGATGGTCTGGAGGGAACTTTCTCCGCTACCGGCGAACAGGCGGAATTCGTTTTCCGGCCCACGCGCTATCGCAAATGGGATCTCGACTGGGAAATGAAGTGGAATTTCGCCGGGCCGTTTTATGTGCTGGGGGGTGCGAACTACGGATCATTTAACCAGCGCGATTCCTACAACTGGCAGTTGCCTGAGCGGGAGACGGAAGCGCCTGTTGGCTCGGCCCATTATGAAGCCAACGTCGAGAATCACTGGATTTTCCGCGGCGCGGTGGGCCTGGATTCCCGCAACAACCCCTACTACCCGCGGCGCGGGATATTCCTGCAGGGGATGGCCAACTCCTTCAGCAGCAATTATTACGAGTCCTATCTCGAGACCAGTGTCGATGCCCGGGTTTTTGTCCCCATGCCCTGGCGCAAGCATATCCTGGCATTGCGCGGATGGGGGCGTCAGACCGACGGGGCAACCAACATCGATAACGCGCTGTACTTCGGTGGGCCCGAAACGGTTCGCGGTTATCCCTACGCCCAGCGTGAAGGTGAAGAGGGTTACATCCTGACCGCCGAGTATCGGATGCCCTTGTTTTTGATGCCGATTTCGCCGCGCGGGGAAATCATCGGGGCCGGGTTCCATCTGTTCACTGATGCCGGGGATGCCTGGTATCACGGGGCCGAGGCCGGGCGGAGCATGTTTTCCTATGGGGCCGGGTTTCATTTGAACATCGATACGCTGCAATTTAGATTTGAAGCGGCGCGTACTCGTGAAGGGGACTGGATGTTTGAGTTTATGGATAAATTCAACTTCTGATTTTTTTGAAATACCCGCTTGATGGGGAAGCCTACAATCACTCCGCACCCCAGAAAAGCCGCCGCGCCCCGTTGAGACCGCAGCCCTGATACTGATCATATGCCACCGCCGCCGCCTGCATGACACCTTCTGTTGTCCCGTCTTCAACCCATGATCGAATAGCCGAATCAAGTGTGTACGCTTCCGGCGCCATCAACCCCGTAGTCAGCAAGAGAGGATGCGCGTCTGCCGCTTGCAGATGCTCCAGGAAGTACGACTTGCTCATGCACGCCAGGACCACGGCGCTCCTCGGTTGGACTTCGTTCTCGGAAGGAACGGATGTTTCCAGGGAGAATTCCATCAGTCCATTGTGTCCCACGTAAGCCAGGAGATGAGCGGAACCTCCAGCGCGAAGCTCCATCTGTTCGGATCCGTTGCCTACTTCAATTTTCTCCGTGGAACTTCCCGCTGCCATTCGAAGGTACGCTTGCAATGCTTCCCGAATGTGCGCTCCATCCCATGCGTCGGCGACGACATATACCGGCACGGAGATCCCACCGCGTTTCAGGTTTGTATACAAGACGACACGATCGAGTATGCGTGGGTCCTCTGGAATCTCCGCCTCCATTTTTTTCCAACCCGCGGCTTCAGACAGATGAGTCCGCACCCCGAAAAGGGCGCCCCAGTATAGATTCGACCTTGGATCCTGGCCGTTGCCGAGCGACGCGGGAACAGGGACTATCCCTTGATTGGCGTTGTCGCAAAGCGCCACCACGACATGTACGACGATCGGCTGCCCCTCGCGGGTGTCCACGTCAAGTCGATCCTGCACCGCGCTTCCGGTGCCGGCCCAGACGGTTGTAGCTGCCAGGATACTCACCAGCAGGATTGCGATCTGTATGCGAGTTCTAAATCGTGAACCGATAAAGCTCACCTCTTCTTTCGGGACAGCGAACACCTACCAACCGTAGTTCGAGGCCGGTTCGATTGCATCTTTCTCACCGCCGATAAGAACCACCAGTCCCACATGAGCGGCAAGAATCGCCCCCCAGCCTTCATCGGTTTTCCCCAGGACCGATTTCCACAATACCGACGCGCCCAGGTCCATACCCACGCGACTATCACTGAACGGCACGATCAGGCCGAATTGGCTGATGAACATCAACCTGCCCTCGTTATCACTATACGAATATCCACCGGCACTGGCGGTCATCACATGGTTGCCATAGACCCCACCGAACTCCCCATACATCCGCAGATTGCTGTTTTCCCTGGGCGCGGACAGCCATCCTATTGAGAAGAGATATTGATTAACATCAAGGGCCAGGTCGACAGTGCCTTGATAGGTTCCATCTGTGTCAATGACCATATGGGTATCCCGGTAAATGTTCATTTTCCTATAACCGAACTTTATATATGTCTTTCCCGAAATGGCAATGCGGGCTTCTCCGAAATAGAGCGGACCTGAATCAAGGTTGGAATAAAAATCCCCAATGGGAAGGCCGTAACCGAAACCACAACCAATCATGCCGTCGAACATTTTTGGAAATTCCGGGGAATCCGGTGACTCTTCGGTTTCAGTTTCCAGAAACTCGATGTCGTCATTTTCCGGTCCGATCCTGTTACCGAATTCGTCATATTCGGTCTTTTTCCGGTTAGTGCTCCCGACGTCGGCAAGCACGAGGGCCGGCATCGCGGCCAACAGGAAAACGAGCAATCCAAGTCTGATAAACATGATTTTTCAATCCTTTCCCCGGGAATCAATCCCCTCCAAATGGCGACGGCCTCTTATCAATAAACGCATCCCTCGCCTTGACGAATTCCTCCCCCGACCATGACGCGTGTCTGAGTTCGGCAATCTCTTTGAGTGCTTCGTCCGGCAACACTTCGGCCTCTTCCAGCAGATTGAGAATCCGCCTGGTCCCCCGCAATGCCCCGGGTCCACCCTTGGCCATGGTCTCCATGAGTTGTTCCGCGGTTTCCTCGATTTTCTCCCCGGACACCAACCGGTTGAAAAACCCGGCATGGAAAGCCCGGTCGGCCTCGACAGCTTCGCCGGTCATCAACATTTCCCGAACCATGGGCGAGCCGAACCCGCGAATCATCCTTCTTAAACCCGTGTGACTGTAGACCAGCCCCAACCTGACCGGCGGCACCCCCAGCCTTACACCTTCGGCCGCCACCCTCAGATCACAACAGGCCAACAGTTCGACCGCCCCGCCGTAGGCGTCGCCCTGCACCGCGGCCACGATGGGCGCGGGATAACCGGTAAGGCGGTCCATCAATTGTTCGAATGGCGCCGACGCGCGAACGCCCGGGTCACGGTGAAAAATTTCTTCGGGAATATCCTTGATGGAATAGCCGGTGGAGAAATGCTTCCCGTTGGCCTTGATCAATAGAAGCGGCCCGGGGCCGGCGGCCAGTTCATCAAGGGCCGCGACCAGCGCTGTGAGCATCTCGCGGTCCAGAACATTTCGCGGCGGTTGGTTCAGAACCAGTTCCGTCCAACGGGAGCGGGGATGGATTTCCAGGGGCAAGGGCAGGCCTTTCGAAAACAATCGAGTTATGGAGTGCTGGAATATTTACCCATAATTGATGGGAGATACACGAAAAAACCCTTTTCCCAGTAGTTTTTTCTTGTTTTTCGTCTTTTGTTCGCTATACTGATGTTCTCCTCCCGATTGACCTCCCGGTCACCCTCCCCCCAAGGGGATCATCATGGATACCTGTACGACCGATGTCGGCAAAATGGCCGGTAAAATATCCGGCAAAGTGTCTGGATTCCAATCCGGCCAATCCGCTGCAATCGCCGATTCCGCCCTCAAAACGGCCATCCGGCAAATGGAGGCCGCCGAACACCGCGCCGTTCTCTGGTTCGCCGATATCATGGACCGCCGCCTCTACCGCATGTTGGGATATTCCAATATGGCTCAGTATTCGACAGTAGAATTGAAATTCTCTGCTACCAAAAGCAACGATTTCATGCGACTTGCCCGCAAGTTGGAGCAATTGCCCATTGTAAAGCAGTCCCTGGCCACCGGCGACTTGGGTTACACCAATGCCCTGGAAATCATCAAGGTCGCCACACCGAAAACCGAGGAGGGCTGGGTTGCCAAAGCAACTTCGGTCGGACGCCGGGAATTGGCGGAGAAGGTGAAGCGAGTCAAAGCCAAGGCTCGCCGTCGGCGTGGTGGCGCGGCCCAGGCCGGCCAGCATAGCTTGCTGCCGGAAAATCCCCTGGAAATGGATTTGGCTGCCGAAGTTCCCGTACATGTCGGACTGGAAATGACCCCCGAACAGTTCGCCCGCTTCGAGGCACTGGTTGAAAAGGCGCACAAACTGGGAGCCGTGCCCGCGGGACAGAACAGGGTGGATACGTTGCTGGCGGGGCTGGATTCTTTAGTTCAGGGAACATCAACCGTCGCAACTGGGCTTAATAAAATGACTTCCGCCAAACCGACCCGCCGGCGGGTTTTCCCCCCACTATTCCAGATTCATATCCACAAGTGCCCCGAGTGTGGAAAATCAACAGTCCAGACCAGTCGTGGCGAAATGGAATTATCGAAGGCCGACATCGCTCGCGCCGAATGTGATGGACAAATCAAACAACCAGGCCAACACAACACCGCCACCATCCCGCCGGGAAAAAGAATGGAAGTCCTGGAACGTGATCGCTTCCGTTGTCAGGCGCCGGGATGTGGGAACAACAGGTTTTTGGAGGTCCATCACGTCAAATCGAGGTCCCGGGGCGGCGGGAATGAACTGGATAACCTGATCACCCTTTGCTCGGGATGCCACCGGTTGCATCATGAGGGGAGGTTGAAAATCTAGAAATTTATTCATTGCCGGGACGGGTTCAGCATCCTTTTATAGGAAACATTCGCGGGAAAATGAAGCATCCGAAATTCCCGTTGGTTGATGTTTGTGGTGTGTGTGCTGGAGGTATAACCCGTGTCCGCTGCCAAAGGCCGTCTGGCTCTCATCCTGGTGTTCGTTTTCCTTTATGTCCCTTTTCTGGCAACCAACGGTTTTCAGATGGCGGACAAACAGTACATCGATCTGCCCTCGTTTTATTACGCGTCGGACGTCGCCTTCAACCAGCATGAATCTCCCTACCAGACAAACGCCTGGCTCGACACCCAGCAGCAGCTTCAGCAGAAGGTTTTTCCCTATCTCTATCCGCCGCCGAGCCTGTTGCTCTTTCTTCCCTTTTCCTGGTTTTCCTACGAGGGCGTCAAAACGGCGGTTTTAGTCGTCAATCATTTGAGCCTGTTGTTCCTGCTGTACCTTCTTCTGTTCCGGATATTCCGGCTGCCTTCTCCATTGAAACCTTCAGCCAAAGAAGAATCGGACTCCCTGCAATGGCTGATCCTGCCGGTCCTGCTGCTTTACGCCCTGCAGTTCCATTCCGTTTCCGTCACCTTGGGGCACGGTCAGGTCAATCTCATCGTGATGGTCCAGATCTGCCTGTTCTGGGTCTGGCTGCGCGAAGACAAACCCGCCGCAGTGACCGCGCTGCCCCTGGCCCTGGCGATCATCCTGAAAACATATCCGGCGATCTTCCTGCCCCTGTTGCTGGTCCGGCGGCAGTATCGAGTCGCCATCTGGGCCCTGGGATACACCGTTGCCCTGGCCCTTGTGAGCCTGGTGGTCCTGCCAAGCGGCACCTGGGGAGACTGGCTGCACTTCGTGGCTCCCACCGGCGGTTATGCGAAAACACCCTTCCACCTGTTTTCGCCGGCCATGCCGTGGAACCAGAGCATCAACGGATTCACCGCGCGGCTGTTCCTCCACCCTGATTACGCCCTGGCCGTCAGTCCGGTGGCTGCCCGGCTGGTACCGAGCCTTCTGGCCGGTCTCATCCTCGGCGTCCTGGTCTGGGTTGGCTGGAGAATGAACAATCGGCCTCGGGGGCAGTATGTAAATGAGGAAATCGCCATCGTGCTTTTGTCCATTGTCCTGATCGCGCCGCTTTCCTGGGAGCACCATCTGGTCTTCGTTTTGCCCGCTGCGATGCTTGCCCTGGTCCATATGTTCAAGGGGCGAATGACGATGAGCGTGGCCATCCCCGTCGGCCTGGCCATAGGCATAATTGCCTGGCCGCTGTCCTTCCTGTTCAAAATCGAAGGCGGTGGACTCATGGGTCTGCTGGTTTCCCTGAAATTCTACGCCACCGTGGTCCTGTGGCTTTATTTCCTGTCGCAACTCCGGCAGAGCAAACCCGCCCAAGGGGACACTGCCCAAGGGTAGACTTCCTCCCGGCGGAGAATTAGGTTAACTTCCACGAATTCGGATCCCCATAACCTTAATCCGCCCCACGGGGGCGTGATGTCCCTGAAAGGCCGAACAGCGTCATGAACGACGACCGCAATCTGGAA
>JAGLCY010000223.1 GCA_023270185.1 Candidatus Krumholzibacteriia bacterium
GCATACCGCATCATGCCGGTATGTGGCGCGCCCAGGCTAACGCCGGTGGCCGACCGGACAAGGGCGGCGACCGCGCCGTGACGGGCAGCGGCGCTGGCTCCACCGACCCGGTATCTGGCTACGCTGCCGTAACCCTCCCAGGGCATGTCAAACAGGACGATTTTTCCCTTGGCCTCGGCGGCGCGCGCGTCCAGCTCGTCGTAGCCGGTGACAACCATGACTTCGGCTTCGATGCCGTCAGGGCCCGTGCCGTCGCTCAGGCCGAGGCCAGTCATGGAAAGGTCGAACTCCACGGGGCCGGTGCAGCGCGCCCATTCGTTGCCGCGGGTCCAATGGGGGGCAGTGACCGGTTCGGTCCACACGCTGTCGAAGCCGGCATCACGCATCGATTGCATGGACCAGGCGATGGCTCTTTTCATTCCGGGAGAGGCGGTCAGGCGGTGGCCGACCTCATCGCATAGTTCGGCGAGTTTTTCGTAGGCGTAGGGGTCGGTTAGGGCGGAGTCGATTAAGGCTTCCAGGGTGGGGTCGATCTTGACGTCTTCCTGGACTTGCGGGGCGGTGGGCACTTGGGGCTCCTCGGCCGGCGCGGGGGCTTTGGCGCAAGACACCAATCCGCACATAACCATCAGGCCCGGTACCGCCCAAGGGGCGAACTTGTGCATGGAGACTCCTTGAGATGAGGAGAGATGGGTAAGGATATCGATCGGGAGGATACCATTTTTATTTAAGTTCGTCATCGGGGTTGAGGATTCCAGTTTGGGGGGACTTTTGGGGTCTGGAAGCTATGAGCGAACCCAATTCCATGACAAACCCTCATAAAAGGGCACAATCGGGGACCCCCCGGGGGCACTTTTTCGCAATGATATCCAATATCCCGGCGAGCATGGAACCGACTCACAACAAAAAACAAGGCCCGGAACCAATTGGCTCCGGGCCATTTTCAAACCGCAGCAGGAAAATTCCCCGCCTAACCCAGCTTCTTGAACACCTTGTTGATCCTCCTCAACGCCATGTTCAGTTCCTTCTTGGAAATAACCAGGGGAGGAGCAAACCGGATCACGTTCTCGTGGGTCTCCTTGCACAGCATCCCTTCATCCATCAGCGCTTCGCAGTAGGGCCGCGCCGGCCGATCGAGAACCAACCCGATGAACAGCCCCCGTCCGCGCACCTTCTTGATGCTCTTGTACTTCATGGTCTTGAGTTCACCCATGAACCAGGGACCCAGTTTGGCGCTGTTTTCGATCAGCTTTTCCTCGACCAGAACCTTCAAGGCCTCACGCGCGACGGCCATGCCCAGCGGGTTGCCGCCAAAGGTCGAGCCGTGGTCGCCGGGATTGAAAACGCTCATGACTTCCGAATCCGACAGAAAAGCCGACACGGGGTAGAAGCCACCACTGAGGGCCTTGCCGATGATCACGCCGTCGGGCCGGATACCTTCGTGCTGGAAAGCGAACATCTTGCCGGTGCGGCCCAGTCCCGACTGGATCTCGTCGGTGATTAACAGCACGTTGTTTTCCTTGCACAAGGCGGCGGCCTTCTTGAGGAAGCCCTTGGGCGGGATGTTGATGCCCGCTTCGCCCTGGACCGGTTCCACCATGAAGGCGGCGGTGTTCTTGTTGATGGCCTT
>JAGLCY010000224.1 GCA_023270185.1 Candidatus Krumholzibacteriia bacterium
GTGGAAAGCAAACCGCCCAGCGACGGATTGCAATTTGCTCCTCTTGTGATCCTGACTTACCTGCTGGGACCGTTTTCGGTCCATTTCAATCCGGAAAACCGACACCGTAAAGAATTGCTCACTGCAGGCATGATCAGCGGAACCGCCGGCCTGGGAATGTTTGCCGGTCGAAACTTCATTCTGGACATCACAGGAAAGGGCTGGCCGCTCTGGCCTGTGGCCTTGATCGGGGCGCTGGTACTGGTGACGGCATTTTCCGTGTGGGCCCGCGCCGCGTTTCTGGCCGGAAGCGGTGAACGTCAGCCCCGGCACAAATTGCCGCCCATTTTGCGCAAGCCCTGGGCGGTGGGAATCGTGGGATTGATGGCTCCGGGATTGGGCCTCCTGTTGGCCGGTTGTGCCCGGCGGGGCGCGGCCGTGATCTGGGCGGCCTGGCCGGTTGCCGGCGCGGTCCTGGTTCTGACCAACGGTCTGCAGATCTGGAGCCGCAGCATGGGGGCCAAGGCGGGATCACTCCAGCCCGCGGTTATCGAGGGAGTCTTCATGATTTCCGCTGGAATCCTGGCCGTCGGATTGATCGGTTGGATTGCTCAGGCCCTGGAGGGAGCCCGCCAGATGATGGATGACCCGGGCATCGGTAACCGGATGCGGGGTGATTGGTACGCCGCGGCCCTGATGTGCACCCTGGCGGGGATGGCGTTCGTCTGGGATCCCCCAAACATGGCCCGGCACCTGGACAACGGTGGAATCATCCTGCGGGAAAAGGGACTCCGGATAATCCCGCTCCATCTGACCACAGCCGCGCATCGTCTGGACCCGGGACCATCCGAGTATCCTGTGCGGGTCCTCGAACTGTACGAAGAACTGGGGCGGCGGGATGAGGCGATCCGTTTGCGCCGGGAACTCGATGGAAACCTGGCTTCCTACCTGGCGCTCGTTCACACGGAGAACCGACACCTGGCCACGACACCGTATACGGGCAGGTCCCCGGTTCAGGAGAGGAAGCTCATCGCGGATCTGTTCGGCCAGGCCGATCTCTACGAGGGAGTCCGGCCCGCTTATCAGGCGCGATGAACGGAGATGCTACGGGACCCTGTCTGGTCTTCGGTAGCGTCGCCTGAAGGACCGTCCCACCAGGAGACCAGGCCGGTTTCGAACCTGTCCAGGGGATAACCGTCCTTGCGCGGCACGGCCCGCACGGTGAATCCGCGTCGTCCGGCCCGGCGGCAGGCGATGTCGCCGGAGAAGGTCACGGTACCATCGCCGGCATCTTCATCCGCGAACAGGGTGGCGGTTTCCCCGTTGACGATCTCTCCCCCCGAGTCCAACAACCCATGGTACACCTCGACCAGGATTTCGTCGGCAGGGATGTCGCCCAGCTGGAGCGTTGCCCGTACAGGCAAAGTCGAACCCATGGGCTGGGCCGAGAGCGGAGGCGAGTAGACCTCGATTATCCTCAGCTTGTCCCAACCGTCGTTCATCCTGCTGCGCCAGTCCGCGAGTTCCTTCGCGCGAGTGAAACCGTCCGCACTCAACCGCGCGGCGTTTTCGATGCAGGGAATGTAGAAGCGCTCGGTGTATTCCTCGACCATGCGGTTGGTGTTGAACTCGGCGTTCACCGTCCGCATGGAATTCTTCATGATGCGCGTCCATTCGCGCGGGACATCGTCGCTGCTGCGTTCGTAGAACGTGGGGACGATCTCGTTCTCCAGCAGATCATACAGGGCCGTGCTTTCCACGTCGTCCTGGTAGGCCTGGTCATCGTAATCTTCACCCGCGCCGATGGCCCA
>JAGLCY010000225.1 GCA_023270185.1 Candidatus Krumholzibacteriia bacterium
GAAACATTCTCTACGGCACAACCTATCGCTTGCAAATTCCCAGGCGTTTCATTTCCTTGGGGTAGAAATATGACTAAAGATGTCCGCGATTCAAGGAGCCTGTTCCCATGTGGAATTACTCGGAAAAGGTCTTTGACCATTTCATGAACCCCCGCAACGTGGGCGAGGTCGAGGACCCCGACGGCGTGGGCGAGGTTGGCTCAATGGCCTGCGGCGACGCCCTGCGGCTGTCGTTCAAGCTGGACGAGGAAGGCCGGATCGCCGACGCGAAATTCCAGACCTTCGGTTGTGGAAGCGCCATCGCTTCGAGCAGCGTCCTGACCGAGATGGTCAAGGGAAAGACCCTCGAGGAAGCCGCGCGGATAACGAACGAGGATATCGCCGAGGAGTTGGACGGACTGCCCCGTGAGAAGATGCATTGTTCGGTCATGGGTCGCGAAGCTCTCGAAGCGGCGATGATCGATCATTACAAACGACTGGGTCGCGGTGTTCCTTGCCACCTGATCCACCAGGCCACCCTGTTGTGCCACTGTTTCCAGGTGACCAAGGACACGGTTAGGGAAGCCATCTACAATCATCGCCTCAAGGACCTCGAAGATGTCACCAACTTCACCAAGGCCGGAGGCGGCTGTGGTGACTGCCATCACGACATCGGCGATCTGCTGCGGGATTGCTGGGACAAGATCGAACGCGGCGAGGCCCCCGACCCCATGCCGGACGGGGGACTGATCCAGCTCGAGGGCATGCCTGTCGCGCCATCCGTCGAACACGATCCGGTGGACAAGGAAATCGTGGGCAAAATCCAGGAACTGCTGACCGAGGACATCTCGGTGGCTCTACGCAACGACGGCGGCGACATAGAATTCGTGCGCTACCGTCAGGGCCAGGTGTTTGTCCGTCTGACCGGCGCCTGCGCGGCCTGCAAGTCTTCCGACGTGACCATCAAGGGCTACGTCGAGGCCCAGTTGCGTGAATTCATCAGCGAGGATCTGGAAGTGATCGAGGTGAACAAGTGACAAACAACGGAAACAAGAGCTTCAATATGATGGAGGGGCTGCCCGAACGGCCGCAGAAGGATATCTACTTCGACAACAACGCCACGACTCCGGTGGCCCCGGAAGTCCTGGAGAAGATGATCCCCCTGCTGACCGATCATTTCGGCAACCCCTCGAGCATGCATTCCTTCGGAGCCAGGGCCGGTGATGAAGTGGCAGCGGCCAGGGACAAGGTCCAGGCTCTGCTGGGGGCGGCGCAGTCGAACGAGATCGTGTTCACCGGTGGGGGTTCCGAGAGCGATAACCTCGCCATCGTCGGCACCCTGCACGCCAATCCGAAAAAGAAGCACCTGATCACCACCTCCGTTGAACACCCGGCGGTTCTGGGTCTTTGCCGGGATCTCGAAAAGAGGCACGGTTACGAGGTGACCTATCTCAAGGTCGACCAGGCCGGGTGTCTGGACCTGGATGAATTGCGCGACTCGCTCCGGGATGATACGGCCGTTGTTTCGGTCATGATGGCCAACAACGAGACCGGCGTGATTTTCGATGTCGAAGCCGTGGGGCGCATCGTTAAGGAGAACGGTTCCATTTTCCACGTGGACGGTGTGCAGGCGGCGGGCAAGCTGCCGATGGACCTGAAATCCTCCACCATCGACCTGTTCTCGCTGTCGGGCCACAAGCTTCATGCTCCCAAAGGGGTAGGAGCCCTGTATGTGCGCAAGGGAACGAAAATCAGGCCTCTGATCGTGGGCGGCCACCAGGAGAGGGGCCGTCGGGCGGGCACCGAAAACGTGGCCTCGCTGGCGGGCATGGGCGTGGCCTGCGATTTGGCGGCCGCCAATGTCGAGCACGAAAACACCGTGGTCCGCTCGCTGCGGGATGATCTGGAAAGCGGACTGTTGTCCGCCATTCCCGATACACAGGCCAACGGTGATCGGGAACACCGCCTGCCCAACACGACCAACATCAGTTTCCAGTATATCGAAGGGGAAGGGATCCTGTTGCTGCTGGACCGCGTGGGGGTTGCAGCCAGCAGCGGTTCCGCCTGCACCAGCGGTAGCCTTGAACCTTCCCACGTCCTGCGGGCCATGGGCCTGCCCTTTACCCTGACTCACGGATCCATCCGTTTTTCACTGTCCCGCTACAATTCCAAGGATGAAGTGGAATACGTGATCAAGGCGTTGCCTCCGATCATCGAACGGCTGCGGATGATCACGCCGTTCAACGAGCAACGCGCCACGTTCTAACCGGAACCCGCTCCGCCGGGGCAACCGGTCACAAGGGCCAAATGGACAGCCACGACGAGGTGTGCAGCGAGCCGACCGGTTTACTGCGCGCCGCCTTTCCGGATCCGAATTACGACGAGGGCGTGTTCAAGGCCGTCGAGAGGGTGGAGTCCGCCCTGGATGAGGCTCCGGACGGGCCCTTCCTGCTTTCCGGTCTTCACGGCGGGACACGGGCCTTGCTGCTGGCCGGCTGGTTCCAAAGGGTGGGCAAACCCGGCCTGGTGGTGACTCCGGACCGGGAGTCCGCCGACCAACTCGCCGACGATCTGGAAACCTGGCTGGGTGCCGGAGCGGTGGTCCACCTGCCCCAGCAGGAAGTTCTGGCCTTCGATCACAATTCCCCCGAACCGGCTCTGGTCGGAGATTTTCTCGCTGGACTCCACAGACTCGGAACCGCTGGTCCCCACCTGGTCATAACCTCGGTCTACGCCCTGCGCCAGCGGGTGATGGCACCGGCGGTCCTGGCGCGGGCTGTTCTGCACCTGGAGAGTGGTCAGCGAGTTGATATGGATGATCTCTGTCTCCAGCTTTCCCGGCGTGGTTATCGTCCGGCGGGCATGGTGGCCAAGGTGGGGGATTACGCCAGGCGGGGAGGCCTTCTGGACATCTTCACTCCATCCCCAGAGCCGATGCGGATCGAGTTTTTCGACGACGAAATAGTTTCGGTCCGCCGTTTCAACGTGGAGTCCCAGCGTACGACCCGGCGGAGTGAAGACGCGATCGTTTTGCCGGTCAGCCACCTGTTGCTTGACGACGACGCGGTCTTGTCCTGCCTGGACCAGGTGGAGAGGAAAATCGCATCCGAGGGTCTTGACCCCGATTTTCTGGATGACCTCGAAGCACGCATCGAGGATCGCCTGACCGATGACGGGCTGGAATCGTTTCTGCCCTGGCTGGGCCCCGTCGCTACGGTGGAGGACTACCTGGCAGACGGCACCACGGTTTTCTGGACCGACCCTCCTCGACTCAAGGAGCAGTCCGACCTTCTTGATGCGGAAATGCCGCGTCTCAGGACCGGTCGGCTGGAAAAGGATCCCGCCCTGCCGGAAATCGAGGAACTGGTGGAGCCGGCGGCGGGGCTGGAGTCACCCCGCATGCGCCATGTCTTTTTGACCGGCTCCTGGATCGCCGGTGACGAACATGGGCGGTGGCTGGAACGGGAACCGTCCGCCAGCCTGGTTTTCCAGTCCACGGGACAAAAACTGCGGGGCGGTCATGTTTCCGAGTTGCGCTCGGACCTTCTGGCCAGGGAACAGCAGGGGGAAACGGTTCTGCTGTTGTGCGACAACAAGGGTCAGGCTGACCGCCTGGCCGACCTGCTCGACGACACGGACGACAACCCTCCGGCCACCAGGCCGCGCGTGGGTTCGCTGTCGGCCGGTTTCATCTGGCCTGAGGCCGGATTGACCTGTCTGACGGATCATGAATTCTTTGAACGTTACCAGCGCCCGACGCGGACCCGCCATCGCAGTTCAGGACTGGTAAAAGAGCGCGCTTCCCTCAAACCGGGGGAATACGTGGTGCATCTCGAATACGGCATCAGCCGGTATCGCGGCCTCGAGGTGATCACCGTCCAGGGGATGGAACGGGAATGCCTGCTGCTTGAATACGCCGACGAGGGTAAGGTCTATGTTCCGGTGGAGAACATCGACCAGGTCGAGCGTTACAGTTCGGACCAGGGCGCCAATCCGCCCCTGGCGAAGCTGGGATCAGGCAGCTGGCTCAAGGTCAAGGGCCGGGCCAACAAAGCGATCCGGGCCATGGCGGCGGAGTTGATCGAACTCTATGCCACGCGCAAAGCCCGGCCCGGGTTTGCCTTTCCTTCCGACGCGCCCCTGCAGAAAGCTCTCGAGGATTCCTTCCTTTTCGAGGAGACACCCGATCAGCTGACCGCCATCTCCGACACCAAGCAGGACATGGAGGATTCCCAGCCCATGGACCGCCTGGTGTGCGGCGACGTGGGTTTCGGCAAGACCGAAGTGGCCATCCGGGCGGCCTTCAAGGCCGTGACGGCGGGCAAGCAGGTGGCGATCCTGTGTCCCACGACCCTGCTGGCCCAGCAGCACGGGGAAACCTTCGGGGAGCGTTTTCGGGATTTTCCGGTCCGGATCGAGACCCTCAGCCGGTTCAGGACGGTGGCCGAACAGAAAGGGATCCTGTCCCGGTGCGCGGCCGGCAAGGTGGATGTCCTGGTGGGTACGCACCGGCTGCTTTCACGGGATGTGAAGTTCAAGGATCTGGGCCTGCTGGTCATTGATGAGGAACAGCGGTTCGGTGTGCGTCACAAGGAGCGGATCAAGGAATTCAAGCGTCAGGTCGATGTCATGACCCTGAGCGCCACACCCATTCCCCGCACCCTGTACATGGCCCTGATGGGGGCCCGGGACATGTCCCTGATCAACACGCCGCCCAGGGACCGGCTGCCCATCCACACCGAATTGTGCACCTTCAGCAAAAAGGTCCTGGTTGAAGCGATCCTGCGCGAACTCCACCGCGGGGGGCAGGTGTTTTTCGTGCACAACCGCGTGCAGACCATCGAAGGCACCGCCCAACTCATTCGTGAGTTGCTGCCCAACGTGCGGGTGGCCTGGGCCCATGGTCAGATGAAAGAGGAGAAACTCGAGGGAATCATGGCGCGGTTCCTCAACCAGGAATTCGATGTCCTGGTTTCCACGGCCATCATCGAATCGGGTCTGGACATGCCCCGGGTCAATACGATCATCATCGACCGGGCCGACAGGTTCGGCCTGGCCCAGTTGTACCAGTTGCGCGGCAGGGTGGGGCGCAGCAACCACCGGGCCTTCGCCTACCTGATGACCCCGCCCGGGGAGCGTTTGACCCCCGAGGCTCGCCGCCGGCTTGCCGCCCTGGAGGAATTCCAGGCCCTGGGCTCGGGGTATCACATCGCCATGCGCGATCTGGAAATCAGGGGCGCGGGCAATCTTCTGGGTGAGGAGCAGCACGGACACATGGAGGCCATCGGATTCGACCTCTATTGCCGGTTGCTGGAGGAAACTGTCGAGGAACTCCGGGGCGGGGGCGGTGTTGCACCGCTGGAAGTGAAGACCGAGTTCCGGGTTTCCGCCTATCTCCCAGATGATTACGTGGGAGACGCCCAGCAGAAAATGGACCTCTACCGTCGCATAGCCCGGCTCAGGAAAACCGCGGCTTGCGACCGTATGCGGGACGAATTCAAGGATCGGTACGGTTTATTGCCTCCGGCGGTGGATAATCTGCTGGCCATCCAGCGATTGAGAATCCTGGCCGGAGCCCTGGGCATCATGGAGATCAAGAGCGGCCGGCTGAGTGTGGATTTCTTTTTCGCTGGCGGACAGGAACCCCCACCAACTATAATTCAGGGCTTGATGGCATCAGGCCCGAAAGGTCTTCAATTCAAGGCTGTCGATCAATTCATCATGAAAATGCCAGCGGACCGTCAGGAGCACCTGATTGTGGCGTCCGTCATGCTCGAGCGTTTAGCCGAATTGCGAAACTAAGGAGTGATCATGTCCCCGAGTTCCCAGAGCCCCAGTTCGACCCGGATTTCCCGGTCCGTCCGCGCGATCTCGCTTCTTCCCCTTCTTGCTGTCCTGATTCTGCCGGCTATCCTGACCGGTTGCGGTGGCGGCCAGGATGAAGACATCGTGCTCGCGACCGTGGGCCACACGGATATCAAGGCGGGTTATTACGAGAACAGGCTGGTCAGGCTGGAGGAGAACGAACTTCCTCGCGCCGCCGATGGATTTCCAATGGACATGTCGCTCATGGAGGGCAAGAAGGGTTTCCTGGAAACCCTGATCAACAAGGAAATAATGGTCCAGACGGCGGAAAACATGGGGTTGCAGAATGACCCCGGCATCGCGAACGCCCGCAAAACCCTGACCGAATACGAAGCCAGCATGGTGATGTGGGACAGGGTGATCTCGGAACCGGCAAAAACGATCAGCCCAGAGGAACTGGAGACTTTTTACGCCAAGATGGGTTCCTCGCGGGATTGTTTTTATGTGATCTGCAACTTCCTGGAGGACGCTGAAGCGGCCCGGAAGATGGGCGACGAAGGAGCCGACTGGGAAGATGTCGTCCGTGAATTCCACGACGGTGGCGCTGCTCCGACCGGCCGCTATGAAATCACTGTTCCGTTCGGCCGCTACAATCCCGAATTCGAAAATGGGGTTTTCAATGCCGAGATCGGTGGCACGACCGTGCCCATCAGCTCGTCATACGGTTATTGGGTGCTCAGGGTTCTCAAGGAGAATCCCGGCAAGAAGCCTCCCCTGGAGGAAGCCAAGGCCCAGATCCTGGATGTGACCTGGAACCGCAAGAAGGCCCACATCAAGGAGGAGTTCAAAAATGGCGTTCTGGAGAAGTACAAGATGACCATTGATCCGGACGCCCTCTGGAAATGTTACCAGGGTCTGCCGGCAGGTGAGACCCTTTTCAGGGAAGGCACCCAGGATCCCCGGAAACAGGACGAGTTGAGCCCCCTGGACATCGCAACCCGGGACATGGACATGCTTTTCTATTCCTACATTAATCTGGATGGGGAGGTTAAGGAGTTCACGCTTCTCGACTATAAGATCCATTTCGACAAGATGAACGTTTTCCAGAGGCCCAAGGACACGGACTTGATGGGCGGTCTGCGCAACAAGATCGAAGCGGAACTCGGGAAAATCCTCCTCAATTTCGAGGCCCAGGACATGGGTCTTTTCGAAGATCCCGAAGTGACCGACAAAGTCGATCTCAAGGTCGAGGAAATGATGGTCAACAAGCTCTATTCCGAGGTCGTTAACATCGAGGAACGGGTTACCGCCGAGGAGTTGGAGGCGTTCTGGGCCGAGCATTCCCATGAATATGTGGCCAAGGAGAACCGGTCCGGTCGTATGGTGGTCTGTCAGGATGCCGAGTTGGCGGCTGAAGCCCGTACCAAGATTTCCGCGGGAATGGAATGGAAGGAAATCCTGATCACCTACGGTACCGACAGGGACAACAAGTCCAAGTCCGGGAAGCTGGAAGGTGTTATCCAAAGCCCGGGGGAACCGGTCTCCATCGCCCTGTTCTCGATCCAACCGGGCGAACTGAGCGAACCGTTCGAAATGTCCAATGGTCGTTACGGTGTCGTTCTCCTGGAATCGGTGGTTCCGGAGAGGCAAGTTGAAATGATCGAGGTCAGTGAAGCGGTCGGCCAGCGGATAAGGGAAAACCGCAAGGAGGTGGTCTTCCTGGCCATGATGGCCAAGTGGAAGGAGAGCATCCCGGTGACCACTCACGAGGAAAGACTTGCGGATGTGGCTTCCTGGGAGGAACTGACCGCCGTGGATGTGCCGGAAAACCTGGTGCCGCGCAACTAACCGCTGAGAAAGGCCATGTCGTTGAAGTCTGAAGCCCACAACGTGACGCTTCCTGCAGGTGGGGGACTGAATGTCCCCCGCATGCTTGTCTGCGCGGTCCTGTTGGCTGCTCTCCTTCCCGTGCCACGGGCTTGGGCCCAGGGATCGGGGCCACGCCTGGTGGACCGGATCGTGGCCATCGTCGACGAGGAAGCGATCCTGCAGAGCGACCTCGACCGCGAGGTCGAACTCTACAAGCTGGAAAAGGAATATGCGGGAGAAACGATACCCGTCGATTCTCCCGATGTGCGTCGGGAGATGCTGGACAGGCTGATCGAGAGCAAGCTTGTCATTGCCGCCGCCAAACAGGCGGACATGACGGTGGATGAAGAGGCGATCGAGGAAAGTGTCCAGGAAAAGATCGACCAGTTCATTGAGCACTTCGGATCACTGGACAATCTGCGCCGGGAACTGAATCGCAGCGGGATGACCCTGGACGATTACCGGGCCAGAATGAAATCACAGCTGCGGGATCAGCAGTATCTCCGGCTGGTTGTCGGGAAATTCATCCGGCCCAACATCGAGGTTCTGGAAAACGAGGTGCGGGACTACTACCTCGCCCACCTGGATGAAATGCCCGCCGAACCGGACAGTCTGACCATCGCCAACATCCTGGTGCCGGTCCAGCCGTCGGTGGAAGTTCGCCAGAGGATCCAGGCCAAGGTGGTCGAAATAAAAGCGGCCCTGGAATCGGGCCGGTCCTTTGCCGATGTGGCCCGCGAGTTCTCGGAGGGGCCGAACGCCAAGCGGGGCGGTATTGTGGGAGTCGTGGCGCCCGGCGACCTGTTCGATCCCAATCTTGACCGGGCGGTGTTTGCTCTTTCGATCGCCGAGATCAGTGATCCTGTTGTCAGTTCGATGGGCGTGCACCTGGTGAGACTCGACTCGGTTCAGGATGACGGCCGCCGGGCCATCAGCCAGATTTTCATGCCCATCGAGGTCGCTCAGGAGGATATTGATTCCGCCCAGATCGAAATCGATGCCGCCCGAACAAGGATCCTGAACGGAGAGGCGTTCGGGCTGGTGGCCGCCGAGGTCAGTGGGGATCCCGTCTCGGCCGGTAACGGCGGTGTGCTCGGGACGTTCCATCTGGAGGATCTGTCGACCCAGTTCCAGGAGGCTCTTGCCGAAGCCGAGGTTGGTGAGGTCACCGAACCGGTTCTCACCCCGGCGGGTTGGTATATTTTCCAGATCCAGGATCGGATCATCGGCCACATGTACACTTACGAGGAATTGAACGACAATCTGCGCCAACTGGTGGAGGGCCAGAAGATCGAAAAAGCACTGGCTGAATATGTCGAGGGGTTGAAGAAGCAGTTCTTCATCGACGAAAAGAGCTGACCCCGGTTTCCAATCTGAGGGATTTGAAGTCGCGGCCGGATGGTCGCGGCTTTTTTTTGGCAAGCGGCCATCGACATGGTAAGGTGCCACCGACGGAATGAGTTATACCATCCGGAGGTAGTCCCTGATGTTCGTTGCCAAAGGCAGAGGAATCACGCTTGGGCTGTTTGTTCTTGTCTGCGGGATAGTCATGTTTGCCGGAGCCGTCCTGGGGCAGGCCATCCCGCGGGACGAGTATCTCCATTATGTCCCCCTGGAATATCCCTCACTGGTTGAGCAGACAACTTCCAGCGAGGAATTCCAACTTTTCGGGGACCGCGACGCTCCCGGGTACAGGGATGTCGCGCCGGTGGACGGCATCGACGATGCCCGCCAGGAACTTCTTCAGACACTGGGCGCCCGGTTCGGCCCGATCATGGTGCTGAACACAACCAATCTGCCCATGGATTTCCGACTTTTCATGGACCAGAGCCAATCCTCCAATCTTCATGTCGATACCTGGAGCTTGTTGGGCAGTCCCAAGCAGTTGGTTCGGTCCGAAATGGTCAACCTGAACACCCTGGTAGGCCAACCCTGTGACTCGACCAACGCGGAGGCTCGTCACTACGATCCCTCGGGTGACTGCCTTCTGACCGACCTGTTGGAACGGTTCGATCCCCGCGATCCCGACTTCGAAGCCCTGAATCCAAGATCTCTCGCACCGGACGCGGGGGAATTCCAGGTGTTTTTCTTTGATTGGCCGGGTGAGGGTCCCGAGTCCTGGAAGAAGGAATTCGAAAACGGTTTTTCCCAGGTTCTGCCCCAGAAGTACAGGGAATACCTCAAGGTCTATATGCATCCGTTCATCCAGGAAGTGAGCACCCCACGGCAGGGGGTCATGGGCTACCAATTCGTGTTGCAGTATTATTTGTTCTATCCGACCAACGACGGCGGCAACAACCACGAGGGTGACTGGGAGCATATCAACGTCGCAATCTCACCGCGGGGCAGCGTGACTTCCCTGCTGACGGCGGATCAGGTCCGGGGAATTCTCGCTCAGGGGGCTCTGTACGGGGAAGAGGAGGGTGATCCTCTGGTCATCAAGGCCATCGACTACTACTTCCATAATCAGGTCTACCGTATGGATTACTCCAGTCCAAACGTCTATCTCGGAGTCGAGGACTGGAAGCGGGAAATGCGTTCCACGGTGCCGGAGAGAAACGGGGAGCAGACGCTCTGGAAGTGGCGCCGGTACGCCGCCTGGTGGGATGAGGAGGAAACCGTCGTCAACACCCATCCGATCTGTTTCATCGGAGCGGACAACAAGGGGTATGATCAGGTTTTGACTTCTCCCGGGGGCAAGAACCGGGATTCCCACGGGACCTATCCCTACCCGGGACTTTTCAAGGACATCGGGCCGGGCGGGGCCACCGAACAGATCAACGGCCAATTGGATCCCCGCGAGTGGTATGTCAAGCACAAGGGGGATATCACCGGCAAGGACCAGACAAGATTCGGGCGCGGTGACGTCGTGCCCTACGCCACTACCGACAGGATCGAGGTCTGGCCGGACTGGGAACGGGTGATCGAGCCGGTGATGACCGATCCGGTCGCCAGACGAGACTGGTTCTGGATGTTGCTGCCTGTCCGCTGGGGTTATCCCGCCAGCGAATCGCCCTTCGCCGGCATCATTCCGCATTCCGAAACGGGTAACCTCGCCCCGATGGGACCCATGTTCCAGCCCCATTGGAACCGGTCCGGATCCGAAGGCGGGTCCAACAGCTATGAGCCCCACATGTTCGAGACCCTGTTTCCGCTCGGGCTGCAGGATTCCTTTGTCAACAGCTGGGGTTTCCTGAACCTGACCCTGCCGGTATTGGCCAGTGTGCCGCCCATCGATTTCATCTGGCGGCTGGTCGCCTATCCCTTCCGCAAAATCCTGCAGCGCAACGACCCGGTGTTTTTCCCCTCGGAAAACATTCCCTCCAGGTTCGTGGGCCTCAACGCGGGTGTCACCAAGTTGAGTTTCAATGACGAAATCGGCATCCTGATGTTCAACGGGGATACGGGGATCGAACTTCTGGGCAAGGTCGGTGTCGTTGCCCCGGATGGCATTGTTTCGGGTGAACTGGTCAAGACCGATCCGGAGGCCTGGTGGTGGCAGGTGAGCTTCTACCTGGGCAAGGGATTCGCCACCCAGAACACGTTGCTGAATTCCAGAAGCCCGCTGGGGATGGCCTTGACCACCACCAATGGTGACGTGCTCACGGTGGATTCCGTGTTCCATCTCTGGGAGTACGCCGGCAGTTTCCGGTTCGATATCTACAGAGGGGGATTCAAACCCTATGTGAAGTTGGGTTACGGCTGGACCTGGTACCGGGTCCAGGACATGACCCTCGACGGTGTACTTCTGGACAACCATACCGGGGAGTGGATCAACCAGCCCTCTTTCGATTCCTTCAGCGACATGATGCCCAACAGTTGGCACGCCGGCGCGGGCCTCGAAGTCAACGTTGTCAGCAGCCTGGCGCCTTTTCCCTCGGGGGTGGATGTCAGCCTGGTCCTGGAAGCGACCCATACCCAGAACAACATGGGCGTCGAGTCCTGGGTGCTCCTGCTCGAGCAGCAGGATTTGCGGCACGATTCGATTAAGAGTATCCACCTCAAACGTTGGAACTTCAGTCTTGGTCTGACGCTGGGATTCTGATCCCCCCGGTACGTCGGTCCGGCCTGCGGCATACACAAAGAGCCA
>JAGLCY010000226.1 GCA_023270185.1 Candidatus Krumholzibacteriia bacterium
TGGCTCTTTGTGTATGCCGCAGGCCACTCCATACCTTCCAGGGGGATCAGAATCCCAGGGTCAGGCAAGGCTGAAGTTCCAGTGCAATAGGCAGAATGAAGAGTAGCGGGCATGGATTGTGCAAACGTGGGAGGGTTACTTAAGGCCACGGTATGGGGAGACAGTGAAAAACCCATGTCAAATAGGCCATAACTGCGCTCTGGAGGCGGAATTGAAAACTGAAAGCACGCGAAATGGTCCGGTCACCGGCGGTCCCCTGGACTCACGGACAGTGATCGGATTTTACCATGTGGACCTCGCCTACGACGACCAGAAGGCGGTCGACAACGTCAGTTTCACCGTGGCGAACGGGGAATTCATGTGTCTCACCGGGCCCAGCGGGGCCGGCAAGAGCAGTATTCTGCGGTTGATCGCCATGGACGCTTTTCCCACCAAGGGAGAGGTCATGGTCCGGGGCATGCTTTCCTCGAAGATGAGCCGGCGCAAGGTTCCCATGCTGCGCCGGGAAATCGGTTTCGTGTTCCAGGATTTCCGACTGCTGGAGGACCGCAGTGTCGAGGACAACATCTCGTTTGTCCAACTTGTTGTGGGAGTGCCACATGCGATGATCCTCAAAAACAACATGAGAGTGCTGACCCAGGTGGGCCTGTACGACAAGAGGCACCGTCTGCCCCGCCAACTGAGTGGCGGCGAGCAGCAGCGGGTGGCCATCGCGCGGGCCATGGTCAACAGCCCCAAGATCCTGCTGGCCGACGAGCCGACCGGCAACCTCGATCCCGTCAACGCCCAGGAAATCATCGACCTGTTGTTCCGGATCAACGACGCCGGCACCAGTGTGCTGTTCAGCACCCACGATCACGGGATCGTCAAAACCTTCGGGCAGAGGGTCATCGTGATCAACAACGGCCGGATCGAATCGGACGAGAAACGACGGGTCCCCGTGGACCGCAAAGCCAATTTGGCCGACAAGATGTACATTGCCGCCGCAAGGAAGGACCGCCTCAATGTTTAAGAAAGCCCAGGTCGCCTATCTGATCAGGGAATCCTTCGCGGGTTTCCACCGACGGAAGTTGACCACCGGTGTCACCATTCTGATCATGGGCTCCGCCCTGCTGGTCCTGGCCATCCTGACTCTGGCCACCCTCAACATGGGCAATATGCTGGAGAAAGCCCGAGCGGGAATCGACATGCGGGTGTTCCTGCATGAGGGGCTGCAAAACGAACAAATGGCCGAGTTGCAGCCGCGGCTGATGGTCATTCCGGGAGTGCAGAGCGTCACCTGGATTTCCCCCGAGACCGCCCTTGCCCAGTTCAAGGAGAGCCTCGGTGAGGATGCCGAAATCCTGGGCCTGCTCGACTCCAATCCCCTGCCTGCCTCCTATCACCTGATCCTGACGCCGGATGCCCGCCACCTGAAAGCGGTGGAGGCCATCCATGCGGAAATCGCGGTCTGGGCCGAAGTGTCCGAGATCCTGTTCAACCAGGGCTGGATCGACGCCCTGGAGACCTGGAACTTCCGTTTCCAGATGGCCAGCCTGGCGGTTGGTCTGATCGTTTTCCTGGCCGCGGTGTTTGTCATATCCAACACGGTCAAACTGACCATGGCCGCCAGCGCCAGGGTCATCCAGATCCAGAAGCTCGTGGGCGCAACCAATACCTTTATCCGGATTCCCTACCTGTGCGAAGGGATGATCCAGGGCATGTTGGCCGGAATTTTGGCCATGGGCCTGCTTGGGCTGGCCGGGTGGTTCCTGGACGACCGGCTGGGCGGAGTGATCTTCTTCTCTCCCCAGCAGATCTTTGGCTTCATCCTGTTCTGCATCGTGCTGGGTCTGACCGGAAGTTTCTCCGCCATGCGGAAATACCTGACCATGCAAAGCGAGATGTAATGAGGCGCGTGAAGGTCATTTTGATTCTGATGGTCCTGATGATGGGGGCAGTCCTGCCGGCAGTGGGTCAGGATCAACCGGTGCAGGACCAGCCGGTGGAGGACCAGCCGGTGCAGGAACAACCGGTCATCATTACCTCGAAGCAGGCCAAGGGCAAAGACCTCCTTAAAAAGAGCATCGAGGAGAATTCAACGAACCTCATCCGGCTTCGCGGCCAGATCGATGATCGCAAGCAACGCATCAAGAACCTGGACCGGGAGGAAGCGGAGGCCAAGCGGGGGCACGAGGAGATCCAGAAGGAAATCGAATTGAGCCGCCAGCTCGTGGGTGACATGGTCCAGCATGAAATCATACTCCAGGAGCGCAGCAAATTGCTGACCGCGGAGCTGGAGAAAAGAGGAGACACCTTTGCCACCCGCAAGGAGACCCTGGCCAAGAGCCTGCGCGCCATGTACATCCGTTCCCAGCGCAGCGATCTGGAAATGGTCATGACTTCGGGGAGTTTTTCCGAATTCCTGACCGGCGTCAAGGTCGGTCGGACCTTGGCTCGTCTGGAAGCCGGCATGCTTGAGGAGGTCCAGACAGAGGGGCAGATTCTACGGCGTGAGCAGCGCCAACTGAACTCGGCCCTGGCGGAAATCTGGCAGACCCGCGAAGAGCAGAACCAACAGAACGATCGGCTGGAAGATCTGATGGCCGAAGAGATGGGAGCTCTGCGTGACTTGGAAACCGAGCGCAAGGGCCTGAAAAACGAATTGCTCACGATGGGTAACAACGAGCAGAAACTGTCCTACGTCCTGACGGATCTGGAACAGGTACGGGTGGAGCGTTCGGCCCAACAGACGACCGCGGGCAATTCCCTCGCCAAGCTGGCCGGTAACCTGGAGTGGCCGGTGCGCGGCAAGCTGATCCGTGGCTTCGGCCGTTCGGTGCATCCCAAATTCAAGACCGTCACCCTCAACAACGGGTTCAACATCGCGGCCCCAGCAGGTTCCCCGGTGGCGGCCGTCGCCGACGGATCCGTCGAATATTCCGATCATTTGCCCGGTTTCGGCCAATGCGTTATCCTTGACCACGGCGCGGGGTACTATACGCTGTACGCGCATCTGGATGGGGTTTTCGTAGTCAAGGGTGAAAAGATCGCCCGGGGTCAGGTCATTGCCGAAGTGGGGCGGCCCGCCCCCGGTGATGATCCTCAACTGTACTTCGAGGTGAGGCAGGGGCGCACGCCCCTGGATCCCGCCGATTGGCTGCGATCCCGATAAACCGGGTTGGGAGCATCGCCTTGGGCAGGAGCCATTTCCTCGGCCGTCCGGCCGTTCTAGATAAACTTCAAAGGGTGCGCGAGGCCGGGAAACTCGGCCAGCCTTTCCTTCTTGTCGGTCCCGAGGGATCGGGCAAGGAGAATACCGCCCTCGAATTCGCCCGTCTTTTGAATTGTTCCTCCCCTGCAACCTGCGGCCCCGAAAAGCTTTGCGAGAGCTGTGTCAAGGCGTTGGGTTTCCAGCATCCCGATATTCGCTGGATCGGCCCCGCGCCCGCCTCCCTGGACGATGCCGGGGTGCGCAGTCTGCTGGAAGAAAAGATCGCCAACCCCTTCCATCAGGACGCGGCGGCCGCCACCTCCCAGGTCCGCATCGGCGATCCTGAAAATCCCGAACCCATGACCATTCGGTCGCTGATCCATTTTCTGCGGCGACGGGCTTTCCAGAGTCCTTTCAAAGTGGCGATCATTGCCGATGGGCACCGCATGAACCAGTCGGCTGCCAACGCCTTTCTCAAGACACTTGAGGAACCCCCGCCCAATACGGTGATCTTCCTGCTGACCACGGGCACCGAGGGGATGCTGCCCACCATCCTGTCCCGCTGCCAGAAGATCCGCTTCGAACCCTGGCCCGAAAATGAATTGGCCACACTGTTGATGGAAATCGGTGGGGCCGATGAAAAGCAGGCCGGCGAGGCGGCGCGGACCGCCGAAGGCAATGCTCGCCGGGGCCTGGCTCTGCTCGGTGAAAAAGCGCGGCTCATGCTGGAATGGGCCGGCTATCTGTTCGAAGGGATCCACGGCAGCGACCGGGCCATGGCGGCCATCGCCGCGGACGAGCTCCATCGGGGTCTCATGTCCCATCTGTGTGTACCTGCCGAGGGCGCCAAAAAGGCGGCTGCCGACAGCGGTCCTCTCAGAAGGGACCGGGCCATCCAGCTATGCGAATTGCTCAATCTCCATTACAGTGATGCCTTGCTCATGTTGGAGCTGGGAGAGGACAGGCGTCCGCGCCTGCCGGCCTCCGCTGAATTGACGGCCGGAGTGTCCGGGATGCGCACCACGCGATCCCTGCTTGATGACATGGGGCGCATCGAGGCTTCACGCCTGGAAATAGACAGGAATATCAATATCGGCCTGGCCATGGCCGTATTGTTCGAAGGGCTGATAGATCATGCCGAACGAGACAAGGCCTCCGGGACAGTTCGTCCCTGACCGGGACACGCTTCCCCGGGAAGAGGGAAATCTTGTCCTGGTCCAGTTCAAGGGCCACCGCAAGGGGTATTACCACAACCGGCGAAATCTGCCTCTGGCCGTTGGCCAGTACTGCCTGGTGGAAGCGGATCGGGGCCGGGACATGGGGCGGGTCAACTACGTCGGTCCGGGCAAGGACGAGTGGTGGAAATTGGCTACCAAGCAGGGCGTCGTGCAGGTCGCTGGTGCGCAGGATCTGGCCCGGTTGCACGACAACCGTGGGGACGAGTGGGAATTCTGGGACATCTGCCGGGAGAAGATCCTGGCCCGCAAGCTCAAAATGAACCTGGTCACCGTCGAACGTCAGTTCGACCACAAGAAGATCACCTTCTATTTCACCGCGGAAAAACGAGTCGACTTCCGTGAGCTGGTCCGCGACCTGGCGGGCATTTTCCGGACCCGTATCGAATTGCGCCAGATCGGCGTCAGGGACGAGGCCCGTCTCAAGGGTGGTCTCGGGGTTTGCGGTCGCGAGTTCTGCTGTTCGACGTTTTTGCACGAGTTCGTACCGGTGACTCTGAAGATGGCCAAGATCCAGCAACTGCCCCTGAATCCCAGCAAACTTTCAGGTCCCTGCGGTCGGCTGCGCTGTTGTCTGACCTATGAAAACGATGTGTACCGTCGGGCCCGCAAGAACCTGCCCCGGGTTGGTACAAGCGTTTTCACTCCCGAGGGATCGGGAACCGTTCGCAAACTTGACCTGTTGCAGGAAACGGTCAGCGTGGCCAGTCCCGACCAGGAGGGATTGGCGGAATGGCCGGTAGAACAGCTGAAGTGGGATGAGAGTCGGAGTTTGCCGGAGCCTGGGGCATTTCGCGGTGGTGGTAGGGGTAGTAATGGGAGTCATGGTGGAGGGCGGCATTGATCGACAGTCATGTCCATCTCAACCGCCGGGAGTTTGACGGCCAAGCGGACCAAGTAGTTGCCCGGGCCCGACAGGAGGGCGTCACCGGCTTCCTGAATGTAGGCTACGACCTGATCTCCAGCCGCGAATCCATCGCCCTGGCCGAGGGTGACTCCGCGATCCTGGCCACAGCAGGTATCCATCCCCACGACGCTCTGCTGCTGGCCGACGAACATGGCCAGCTGACCTCTGAAGGCGAACAAGCCCTCGAAGAATTAACAAAGATGGCCGCCCATCCCAGGGTGGTTGCCATCGGGGAAATCGGTCTGGACTATTACCGTGACCTTTCGCCCCGACCCGCCCAACACGCGGCTCTGGCCGCCCAGCTTTCATTGGCTGACCGGGTGAGCCTTCCCGTCGTCTTTCACGTGCGGGACGCCTGGCCGGAAACCCTGGAACAAATAGACAAATGCGGAGTGCCCCAAAAAATGGGCGTTCTGCATTCCTTCAGCGGGGACGAGGAAACCGTCGTCTGGGCGCGCCAACATGGTTTTTTGCTGGGCATCGGCGGTCCCGTGACCTATAAAAATAGTAAGTTGCCCGATCTGGTGGCCGCCGCGGGGGTGGACATGATTCTGCTGGAAACCGACGCCCCCTGGCTGCCGCCCGTGCCACATCGCGGCCAGCGCAATGAACCGGCATATTTGTCTCACACCTTGAAAAAGGTGGCCGAGATCCTGGATATGGAACCGGCCGAGGTGGACCACAGGACGACCGAATCATTCATTAAGTTGTTCGGCGATCCTGCCGCCCCGTCCGTACGGAGTATTTCTTGAGCGAAAGCCAACACTCCCTCCTGCGCAAATACGGCATCCGCCCGGTCAAAAAGCGTGGGCAGAATTTCCTGGTGGACGGCAACCTGGCCCGCGCCATCGCCCGGGAAACCCTGGATGTCAGCGACCGGGTTCTGGAGTTGGGCGCCGGCGCCGGCGCCCTGACGGTTCATCTGCTGGCCGACGCGACCCGCGTGGTCTGCGTGGAAGTGGACCGCCATCTCTGCGCTCTTTTGCAGGAGGAATTCGGCCAGCGGGAAGAATTTCAGCTCATCGAGGGGGATCTGGCCAA
>JAGLCY010000227.1 GCA_023270185.1 Candidatus Krumholzibacteriia bacterium
TCCATCGCGTTGACTGAAAGTGAAAAAGTGTCGACCATCGTGGAACGACGCCTGATGAAAATTCCCGAAGTCAGGGAAGTCGTCAGCCGGATCGGACGCGGTGAAGTCGGCGCCCATACGGATCCGATAAACAGCGCGGAAATTTTCGTCATTCTCCACCCTCAGGACCAGTGGCGTACGGCCAGGAACCAGGCGGACATCGAAGATTTGATCCGGCGTGAAGTGGGTAATGTGCCCGGCGTGCGGGTCAACCTGACCCAGCCCATCGCCATGGCCGTGGATGAATTGATGGAAGGGGTTCGGGCCGAACTTGCCATTAAGCTGTTTGGCGACGATCTGGAAACCCTGAAATCCAGCGCTGACGAGTTGGCCGCGGTCATCCGTGAGGTCCCCGGCGCGGCCGACGTGCAGGTCGACCAGATTTCCGGTGCTCCCCAGTTGCAAATCAGGATCGACCGGAAAGCCATCGCTCGCTACGGCCTGAATGTGACCGATGTCCAGGAGGTCGTGAAAGCGGCCGTCGGCGGTGAGATCGCGGGGCAGATATTCGAGGGAATCCGCCGTTTCGACATCCTTGTGAGGTTCGTGTCCGAAGCCCGCAACACGGCCGAAAGTATCCAGGACATCCTGATAACCGCCCCGGACGGCACCATGATTCCCCTGGGAGAGCTGACCACGACCGAAGAGATTGTCGGGTCGCGGCAAATCACCCGTGAGGACAACCAGCGGTTCATTTCCATCCAGTGCAACGTGGTCGACCGGGACATCGGTTCTTTCGTGGCCGATGCCCAGAAAGCCATCGACGCCGATGTCGACCTTCCGCCTGGCTACCTCACCACTTGGGGTGGTCAATACCGCCTGCAGCAGGAGGCCAGCAAACGGATGTCGTTCGTGGTGCCCATCGTGTTGATCTTCCTGTTCATGCTGCTGTTCGGGAATTTCGGTTCGGTGCGCAACAGCATGCTGATCCTGATCAACATTCCGTTGGCCCTGGTGGGCGGAGTCGTGGCCCTGTGGCTGTCCGGGATGAACATGTCGGTTCCCGCGTCGATCGGCCTGATCGCCCTGTTCGGCATCGCCCTGGAAAACGGGATGGTGTTGATCACCTACATGAACCAGCTGGTGGCCGAAGGCATGAGTGCACGGGAAGCCTCCATCCAGGGAGCGTGCCTACGGCTGCGGCCTGTCCTGATGACGGCCATCACCACGGCTTTGGGATTGCTGCCGCTGCTCTTTTCCCACGGGATCGGCAGCGAGGTGCAGAAGCCGTTGGCCACGGTGGTCATTGGCGGGCTGATCAGTTCGACACTTTTGACGCTGGTTGTTTTGCCGGCCTTGTACCAGTGGTTCGTGAGTCGGCGGGTGCTGGGGAATCAGTAGGATGACCGGACTGATCATGGAGGTCAGCCCGGCCAATATCAGATGGGTTGTCAGTTGCTGTCAGCGACCCTCCCCCCGCCTTTGCCACCCGGCGTGTGGGCCTCGACCCACTCCAGGATCGGTTCCCAAACCAGATCCGGGGCTCCGTCGGCAATCCACAGGTCAATATGGCCGAAGTCGAACAGGGCCTCTTCAGGTGACATCAATTGAATGGTCAGATCGGTGATGTCACGACTGCCCAGCAACTCAAGACAGTAATAGGTAGTCGGGCCGATACCGCCGGCCGCGGCCACGTTCAACACCGGGAGCGTGATTTCACCGAAGTGATCATCCCAGGGAACATCGGTTTCCCCACAACCCCAGACGCTGTAGTCCAGCATGTACTTCACGGGTTCCCAGGGAGCCCCGGCGATCATGAAGTCCAGCCATTGATCCACCGTAGTATGGATCAGGTCGACGGGCATGCCGTCCTCCCAGATCCCCGCCAGGTAATGGATGTCGCCCACACCGAAGACGGGACCGGCGCCAAAATACATCGCCGTCTGAAGATTGGTGAATCCCGGAAAGACCGGGGAATCCCCATCCGGGTCGTCACGGGCCAGATTACCGAGAAAATCAAAGCCCACGAAGTAGCCATATTCCCCGTTGTCCATCATTTCCTGATACTCGGGAATGAAAATGCAACTCGCTAATTCATTCCAATCATCGCTGTCAGTAACAGGGCTGTAGTCAACCGGGATCCAACCGCCAACCTGACGCTGTCCCGGTGGCAACTGGGTCTCGGCGTTGACCAGGGCATAGCCGGTGGCCGCGCCGCTGCTGTAGCCCAGGAGAATCATCTGTCGGTAACCGTTCCCCGTGGCCAGACGGGCCAGACGGGCGATGGCAACCGCCGTACCCAAATCCCTGGACTGTTTTTCCATGCCCCACTCGGCCATGTACCCGAATTCGGTGGCATCGGCGGGAACCAGATTCCAGGCCTGGTCGATACCCCAGACATCCACGTCGCGGCGGGCCCAGTAGATCGCCGCGCCGAAGTCGTCCTGGGTTGTGGCCGAGAGAGTGCCCGGCAGGAACATACCCCTGAAATCCTTGGCGTCACCGTGTTGCAGGAATACGGATTTTTTGGCGCGAATCGGCCCGTTGGCTCCATCCTCCTTCACGACCCGGTGAAGTGCGATCACGTCCATGGCATCCATGCCCATCTGGATTTCCCACCGATAGTGGAAAATGCCGGCGGCCACTTCCTCACGGTCGAAGGCGATTATCAGGTCCACACACTTGTCGGGATCGGGATCAGGCAGGGATCCAGCCTCTTCCAGGGTCCAGCCGGCAAGATTCAGGATTTCAGTGGCAACCCGCGCGGGGTCCACGACCTGAAGGTCCTGGGTTGATACCGGTTCCGGGGCCACCGTCTGCTCGTTGCTGCAGGCGGCCAGTAGGACTGCGAGTGTTAACAGGACGGAAAATAGCAGGGTGCGTTTCATCACGGCTCCTTTTCATTTCAGGATCCGGGATCAAATGGCTCAGCAGGCAAAGAAGTGGATGGGTCCCCTTCGTCGGTTGACCACGATCCCCCATCGCGGCTGTTGTCACCGTACCTTATTGTTTGTTTTTTATCAAGTGAATTTCCGCTGATTTGACGGGAATATCGAATAAGGAAATCAGTGAACTCGTGGTAACATCCCCCCGGTCCTTGGAATTTGGGACCTTGGGAATTTTCGGCCTGCGAGAACCACGATTCGACCCCGCAACGAGGAGAACATGAAACAACGGCTCCCCGGCTCCAGTGTTGAACCGCCCCCACGAAGTGACCTGCGCAACCGCATCCACGAGGTCATCTTCGAAGCCGACACACCTGCGGGCAAGACTTTCGACATCATCCTGCTGGTGATGATCGTCCTGAGCGTTCTGGCGGTCATTCTCGAAAGTGTGGCCGGCATTCGCGCCCAGTATGGAACGGCTCTGCGCGCTTTCGAATGGACCGTGACCATTGCCTTCACGATCGAATATCTGCTGAGGCTCATGAGCGTCGGCCGCCCCCTGAAATATGCGCGCAGCTTTTTCGGTGTGGTCGACCTGCTGTCGATCCTGCCCACCTACCTGGCCTTTATCATCAGTGGGGCCCAATCCCTGATGGTCATTCGCGCCCTGCGACTGCTGCGCGTTTTCCGCGTGTTGAAACTCGTTCACTTCGTGGGTGAAGCACAGATGCTGCGCGCCGCGCTGAGCGCCAGCATCCGCAAGATCATCGTCTTTCTGGGTGT
>JAGLCY010000228.1 GCA_023270185.1 Candidatus Krumholzibacteriia bacterium
CCAATGAGGGAGGGGCTGTTTATCGCCCGGCAGCTCTTCCTTGATCCCCCAGACCCCCGGCTCACCCCCTGCCGGGGGTTTTTTATATAAAATCTATATGTGTTTTAAATGGGGGTGCCGATGTCACGAATGACTTCCCCGTTGATCACCCGGTTGATTGAGCTGCCCAGATAAAAAAAAGGAGGAAGACCAGGATGAAGGACACCAGCAATACCCGGTGAAATCGGCGACGACGGGGACCCACGATGGCTATCCGTTCCTTGAGCAGGACGCGGTTCAGGCGACGGTATTCACCTGAGTCGGGAAGATCATCCTTCGCGTCCTTGATCCATTTGTCCAAATTTGCTTTCATACCTTATCCCAGCCCCTGGAACAACCCTTACCCGTATTGGTATTACAAGTTTCCGTTCAGTTCATCCACCAGATGCCACCCTGATTCGCGGGCATCCACTTCCCGAATCATTTTTTGACCGACCTCCGACAAGCCCTGTTCCATTCCGTTATCCACCAGCCACCTGAGAATCTGTCTCCGTCCACGAACCAGGTGTTTCTTCACGTTGCTTTCGCTGGTCTTCATGAGCAGAGAGATTTGTTTGACCGTCAGATCCATCCAGTAGTGGAACACCAAGGCATCGTGCCTGTTGGGGGTCACATGCCGCATGCACAATCGAATCAGTTGCATGTCGAGCTTGCGAATCGTTTCCTGGTGAGGTGTCGGCGGCACATTGGTTTCGCGGCGTTCAGTCTCGAAAACCTGTTCCGCAGGATGTGAAAGCCTGCGGTAGTGCTTGCTGACTGTCCTTCTGGCGATGTGAAAAAGCCACGCGCCAAACGAATATCGTTGCCACGTGAACTTGTTCAGCTTTTCCAGGGCTTCCAGGAAGACATCCCCCGTCAGGTCACCGGTCAGTTCGTACTCTCCGGTTTTCCAAAAGACGTACTCGAAGATGGCGTCGTGGTACTTCTCGTAGAAATACTTGAACTGTTCGGTGTCGATCCTGGAGAGTTGGAGAAACTTTTTTTCGATTTCGAGGTCGGTATGTCTCGTCTCGCCACCAGGAATGAATTCCCCATCAGGGAATTTGAAGGGGATTTTCGACGGCCTTTCCAGCCGGTTTCCATCTCCGTCGTCCATAGTATAAAGGTCGCGAGGAGACATTTTGGTTACACCCTGAATCAGGATTATTTTAATTTTTCCCAACCTGTTGGTTCATTCAGCATACAACAGAATGGGAAAGGCCACTATTACATGGAGATGTTTTCCGGTGGCGCCTCATTAATAAATATAAATAAACCAACATTTTACCTTGTTGTTTCGCCAAATTTTCGTATATTGGCAGTATCCTCCCATTCATTCTTCCGCGGAGGTGCGTCATGTTGTCCCTGATCCCTGAATTCCAGAAAAATTTTCCAGCTTTTGAGGCTGATCAAGCCCTGAAGCAGGCCGTGGGTGTTCTGGAAAATGCCGAACACGCGGTCGTCCTGTGGTTCGGCGAAATATTGCGCCGGGGTCTTTTCCGTGAGCTGGGCTATTCGTCCATCTACCAGTATGCGTCGATCGAATTGAAGTGGTCCAAGACACGGACGGGCGACTTCATGCGACTCGCGCGAAAGTTGGAGGAGTTGCCGGCGGTGAAGGAATCGGTGACCCGCGGAGAGTTGGGTTACACAAAGGCGAGGGAGATCATCAAGGTTGCCACGCCGATGACGGAGAAAGGTTGGGTCGAAGAGGCGAAGTCATCCAGCAGGCGGGAGCTGGCGCGTAAGGTCGAGCGGGTCAGGAAGAAGGCCAGGACCCGCCGGTCTGGACAAGGTGAATTGTTGGCTGCGCCGTGTATCAAAGGGCTGGCAGCCTCGGTACCGGTCCGGATCAGTCTGGAAATGACTCCGGAACAGTTCGCCCGTTATGAAGCGCTGTGGGAAAAACTGCACAAAATTGGCAGTGCGGGTGAAAAGGTCGAAACGCTGCTTCAGGGGTTGGCCTTGCTGACGGAGCAGCGCGGAACATCGGATTCTGTAAGTGACAGTGATGGGATAGTTTCTGTTGGTGATGCCCCCCGGGGGGCATCCATCCAGGTCCATGTGCGCCGCTGTCCCGATTGCGAACGGGCGATGGTAGCAACCAGCCGGGGCGATTTGGAACTGGGCCGCGCAGAGCGTGAGAAAATGGATTGCGACGCCCAAGTGAAGGAGCCGGGGAAACGAAACCGTTCGGTGATTCCTCCGGCACAAAGGCGGGAGGTTTTCAGCAGGGACGGCCACCGCTGCCGGGCGCCGGGCTGTCAAAACACGCGGTTTCTGGAAGTGCATCACATCAAGCCGCGGGCAAAAGGCGGAACAAACGAGTTGGAAAACCTGATCACCCTCTGTTCGGCGTGCCACCGGTTGTGGCACGAGCATGGGGGAATCCCGCAGGTTGCTACTCGTATTCCTTCGGTACCGCGCAGATAAACACGAACGGTTCTTCGCCTGTGTTGCGGAACTGGTGGGTTTCGCCGGGAGGGACAAAAGCGAATTCGCCGGTCCCGAGGGGATTGGCGTTGCCGTTGCCGTCCATCAGGGCGCCCTGGCCTGAAAGCACGAAATTGAGATGTTCGACTTCGTGGTTGTGGTGCGGAGAGTGACCTTCGGGCTCCAGGGTGAAGACACGGAACGAAAAGTTGGGAACGCCGTCGCCGCTGCCGAGCACGAGCTGTTTGGTGATGCCCTTGACGCCCTCCATGTCCACGGAAGCCTTGGCGATGTCGTCGAGTTTGCGGATGATCAAATCATTCCTCCTTGCAGATTGCCGGGGTGAGTCTGATATGATAAGGGCAGGAAGCAGAGGGCGCACACCAGGAAAGAGGATACCGTGGCCATTGCACTGGTCATCAATGACAAAGTGGAAATTCCGCTGAGCGAACTGGTCTACACGGCCAGCCGGTCATCGGGGCCCGGGGGTCAGCACGTCAACACGTCTGATACGCGGATCCAGTTGCGCTGGAATGTGAAGGAATCGGTCGCGCTGGACGATGCCGAACAAGCGCTGGTGCTGAAAGTGTTGGCTTCACGGCTGACCGAAGCGGGCGATTTGATCCTGGCCAGCGATTCCCACCGCAGCCAGCGTCGCAACCGGGAAGACGTGACCCAGCGTCTGGCCACCATGGTGCGTGAGGCCCTGATCCCGCCCAAACCCCGCAAGAAAACCAAGCCCTCCCGCGCTTCCAGGGAAAAACGTCTGGACGAAAAGCGCAAGAAGGCGCGGACCAAGAAGGATCGCGGCAAGAAGTTCGACGGTGCTGACTGAATCGCTCAGAGTTGTCGCTCAGAATTCCATACGAGCTGAAATACTCAGGCCGCGGCCGGGGGCGGGGATCTCCTGGCCGGCCGCCAGTCCACCCGTGGGAAGCAGCGCTTCGCGGGTCAGGTGCTCGTTGTAAAGCCGGTCAAACAGGTTGTCCACCCGCACACGCAACATCAAGCCCTCGACAGGTTCCGTTTCCAGGCCCAGGCGCCAGACAGTGAAGCCGCCGGTGCGGTTTTCGGGGAACAACGGATCGATCTTTTCCTGATCGGCCGCGAAATAGGCGCCGAAACGCAGCCAGGTGTTTGTGCCGTGGTGGGCCAGACAGCGCACTTCGGCGGTGCCGGACAATGGCGGGATTTCGGGCAGGTCGCGGTCACCGGTGGTGTTGCGGCCCCGCACATAGGACACGGTCACCGGCAGGTAGAGGCTGTCGGTGGGGCGATACTCTATCCCCAATTCGCCACCGGCCATGGTGGCGTCGATGTTTTCAAAACCCTTGACGATGTCGTCGTTGCCGTCGCCGTTGACATCCATCACCGCGATGACGGTAGGCAGGATGTAATCACCGACCTCGGCGTAGAATCCGCTGACGGCCACCACGATTTTTTCGCAGGTCACGGTGATGCCCGCTTCACCTTCCCACTTTTTTTCGGCGATCAGCGTGGGATTGCCCACTTGGAAACCGCCCGGGGCCGGGCCGAAGGCGTAGTACCGTTCGGTCACGCCGGCGGCGCGCGAGCTCAATCCGGTTCGTAGATAGTAGCGGTGGGAGGGCCTGAACTCACCGTCCAGGCGCAGACCGGCCAGGCCCAGGGTTTCGGTGCGGTCGGTTTCGGCCGCGGCCGGACCGTAAAAACGAACGTATTGCTCACGCACGGTCTTTCCGCCCACGCTGGCCGCGTCGGCCGCGCGCGCCTTGCTGTCCACCGCGTCGAGGCGGCCGTCGGCCGTCAGGCGGGTCGTGGCGGACAGGGGGATCTCCAGGGTCGCGAATCCGCCCCCGGTGGTTTGCACCGCATCGGGCCAGAGACGGTCGCGATAAGTGTCCCCGCTCGCGACAATGTATCGGGTGCGGAGCGCGTCCCGGGTCAGGTTGGTCATGTCCAGGCCGGTTTTCAACAGGAGTGAACCCGTAGGTTCCAGGTCGAGATGGGCATGGGCGCCCCAACTGCGGGTTTTGGCGTCGGTGGCGGCTTCCATCATTTTGCGATTGGGCTTCCGGATGTTGTCCATGAAGTGGTCGACGGACGAAAAGCCACCGGTGACCTCGAACCGGGTCACCGTCCCTCCCTGGTAATCGGAGCGCCAGCCGGCGTTGTACACCCAGAAATCGGTGTCGATGTTGTCCATGGGCATGGAGGGGAAATCGACGTCCTTCTCTTTGGCGTAAGTAACGGCGTTCCAAAGACGGTGGTTTTCGCCGGGCCGCCAGCCCAGCGCGGCGTTGGCGGTGGTCGATTTCAGGCCCGCTGGAACGACCGTGCCGTCGGGAGCGGTGTAATCGTCGAACTGTCGGTAGCCGAGGCCGATTTTATAATCCAGCGCGCGATTTCCGCCAAACAGGCCGCCCTCGGTGCGGAATCCTTCCCGGGCCGATTCATAACCGGCTTCCAGATAGGGAGTCACCCCGGTGAGCGCGCCGGCCGGCCGTTCGTAATCGGGATCGGCATGGATGACGCCGCCGGTCGCCCCGGGTCCGAATCCCGCATAACCGCCGCCGCGAAAGATCGACACCCGCGTGGTGGACAGCGGAGTCAGGTAGGTGGCCGGGGGATCCATGCGGCCGGGGCAGGCGCCATACAAAGGCACCGCGCCCAGGATGGTCTGCACCCG
>JAGLCY010000229.1 GCA_023270185.1 Candidatus Krumholzibacteriia bacterium
GGCCTTGAAGTGTAACCGGAAGCACAAGCTGAAGATGGCGTACTGAGAAAACTCCCCTTGTTTAGACAATGAACAAGGGGAGAGGAAAAACACAATTTCAGAGGCACAACCAACGGTATTGATCAGGGCAGGAAAAAACGCCCGGTATCGCAAGGATATCGGGCGTTTTTTAATAAGAGTGGGGAGGCTGGGCGAATCTGGCGAGATGAAAGACTGATGTCTGTCCAGTTGTCGTTCAGAAGCAATTGATTCGAATGAAGCCTCCCCGAATCGTCAGGATACAATATCAGAAATCATGACGGATAAGCCAGAAAAAACTTCATTAGGAGAGATTTTTTTTGATACGGTAAATCCTTAACAGGTCCAACTCTCGTTATTTCACAGGCTTATCCTGACATTGCAGCACCGTGATGCTGTGGGAGGGGACCATTGCACTTTCCGTGTCCAATGCGGTGGAGGACTCCCGGCGGGGGAGGTCATCGGGGGAGGGCCGGGAAGTGTCGACGACCCTGACCCAATTCATATCCGGGGGCGCCGCGGGGAGTTCAAATTCAAGCTCCTGCCCACCGGCATTGAGCATTACGTGCACATTACGGCCCGTTTTCGGTTGCTCGAGGGTAAAGGCCAAGCAATGCGAGTCCGGAGTCCAATCGGGTTTGCCCGGCTTGGTGCCGTGCCAGGAGATGTCGCCCAGGTGGTCGGAGCTGGTGGCCGACCAGAAGCGGTTGTCCTGCAGGATTTCCACCGACCCGGTAAACCGGATCAACTCCCTGGTGAAGCGCACCAGGCCGGCGTTGCTGTTCACCAGATCCCAGTCGAACCAGTTCAGTTCATTGTCCTGGCACCAGGGATTGTTGTTGCCCCGCCGGGTGTGGCCGCTTTCATCGCCCATCCACAGCATGGGTGTGCCGTGGGACAGCATGAGCAGGCAGAGAAAATTGCGGACCTGTTTTTCCCTCAGAGCCGCGATCTTCGGATCATCGGTGGGACCTTCGATGCCGCAGTTCCAGCTCAGGTTGTCGTTGGACCCGTCCCGGTCCAGTTCCCCGTTGGCCTCGTTGTACTTTTTATCGTAGGAGACCAGGTCGCGCAGGGTGAATCCATCGTGGCAGGTCACGAAGTTGACGCTTACGAAGGGACGGTCCTTGGGTTTGGTGAAGAGGTCAGGGCTGCCGACGATCCTTGCCATGAGAGTTTCGATGGTGTTCTTGTCCCCGCGCAGGAAACGGCGGACGGAGTCGCGGTAGGGTCCCGTCCATACGTCGAATCTTTCGCCGGTGAACGATCCCACCATGTTCAGGCCCCCGGTGTCCCACGCCTCGACGATCATGCGCGTGCCGGCCAGGCTCGGGTCCGACTCGATGGCCCACAACACGGGAGGGTTCGCCATCGGTTCACCGTTTTCGCCGCGGGCCAGGGCGGCCCCGAGGTCGAAGCGGAAACCGTCGACGTGCATTTCCCGGACCCAATGGCGCAGGGAGTCCTGGATCAGTCTCCTGACGATGGAATGGTTGGCATTGATGGTATTGCCGCACCCCGTGTAGTCGGCAAAAAGGGACTTGTCCTTTTTCAGTATGTAATAGGCCGAATTCTCGAAACCCCGCCAGCTGATGACCGGCCCGTCGGCGCCGGCTTCGGCGGTGTGGTTGTAGACGACATCGAGAATGACCCGGATGCCCGCCTTGTGCAGGGCCTTGACCATGTCCCTGAATTCATCGACCGGACCGACCGCGGACCGGTTGGAGCTGAAGGGCGCGTGGGGGGCGAACCAGGCCACGCTGCTGTAGCCCCAATAGTTGGTCAAGCCCGCAGGGGCGTCCTGGGTGTCGAAGTGGTGGATGGGCATCAATTCGATCGCGGTTACGCCCAATTCCTTGAGATAGTCGATCTTCTCGATCAGGCCCGCGTAGGTTCCGCGCAGATGTTCGGCCACGCCGCTGGAAGGGTGAGCCGTGAACGCGCCCACGTGCATTTCATAGATGACCTCGCGTCCGCTGGGCGCGGGCAGCGGCAGGTCGTTTTCCCAGTCGTAGGTGGACGTGTCCACCACCACGCTGCGCAGGGCCTGGGCGCAATTGTCGCCGGGCTCACGGGCCGCCTGCCGGTCATAGATGTCCTGGCCGACCACCGCCAGGCCGTAGGGGTCCAGAAGGACTTTCTCTCCGTCGAACCGGTGCCCGTCCCCGGAGCGCGTGGGTCCCTGGACGCGCCAGGCATAGGTCTGGCCGGGGCCAAGATGGGGGACAAAAACGTGCCAGTAGTAGTTTGTCCGGTTGACCCCGGGGTCGAGGTCGATGACATGGGATGGAGCGGCGTCTTCAGGGCCGTCGAACAGCAGCAACTGAACCGTTTCGGCATATTTGGTGAAAACCGCGAAATTCACCCCGGCGGAAAGGACGGTGGCGCCCAACGGAGCCGGTATCCCGGTTTGGGGTATGCGTGGTCTGGATTGGTTCAAAGCAACCGCCGTGGTGAGATGAGCTTTCCTGTTTTCAATAAATCCGCCCGCCAATATAGCCTCAATCACCTCCCGGGTCATCCTGTAATCCTGGTTAAGTCCTACCAGGGCATTGTCGATGTAATTAAAGACAGAGTCATTAATTCAGATGTTAACCGCCATTGCCAGGGGGATGTCGGATCATGCTGCTTGATACCCTTAATGTTCTTAACCGGGCCGGAACCGAGGCTCTTCAGTCCACCTGTGGCTTGCGGGTTCAGGGACGGGAAGTTTCGCTGGTCAGGGAAGGCAGTCGGAGTTTTTCATCACTGGTCACGTTGCGGATCAAGGGCTGCGCGCTGCAGGTGGTGCATCTGGGGTGCGACACTGAACTGGTCGGGAAACTGGAGGGATTGCCCGCGGGACCCGATGGTATGTCGGGTCTGGATGTCCTGGCCGGGGATTTTCTTTCACATCTTCTTGAAAAGTTCGATGACCGCAATCCCCGCGGCACCGTGGAAAAAAATGAGGCGCCTTCCGTAACCCTTCACACCAGGGGGCTGCGCACTTTCCAGTTCAGGTTGGACACGGGGCAGGGGCAGCTGTTCTTTCTGGCCGAGGTCCCGTCCCGGACCGAATTGTCCATTGCCAAAGGCAGCGAATTTTTGACCAGCATGGAATCGATCTACCTGCCCGGTGACTGGCACGGCGGCAAGGATCTCGTTGGCCGGGAAGCGGTGGACGACTTCCTGACCTATCTGCGCAAGACCGAAGGCGACATCTATCTCGAGGCGCCGTCCAAAGACGGAACCGCAACCCTCAATTCCGGGCTGCTGGTGGAAATCTGTCAGGTGGACGACCATCCCGCCCTGAAACTCATTACCGATTTTTCTGATCCGGCCCGTGAGGTTCCCGTCCCGGGGACAGCTATCAAGGCCAGCGTCGGGATTGGGGACCGGTCCCTGGAATTCGATCTGACCTACCTTGCACCCGCCGCCCAGGAACTGGACTCCGGCGCATTACTGCCCGGCGCCTTGTTTTCCCTGCCCGCGACAGTGTCCATCGGCCAGCGCCGCCGGACCTTCCGGGTTCCTGTTTCCGCGTCCATCAGGGTCGAGATCGAAACGACCGCCGGGCAGGAGGGCGCATCCCCCTGGTCCGATGATGAATCCATATCCGAGGTAATCACGGGCCGGTTGGCCGATCTCAGTTTTTCCGGCGCCCGGATCATTGCCGACCATTCCCGGTTCTGTCCGGGTTTCCAGAAGGATGGCCGCGTCGTCTGCCGCATACATTTCCCGGACATGGAGGAACCGATCCAGGTCATGGGTGTCATCCGTCGGTTGACGACGGGTCCGGCGGACAGGAATCAGTGGCGGGACGAAATCGGACTCGAATTCCTGGTTTCCCCCAACGGTGACCGGAGCGGACTCGATTACCTGCGGCAGTTCGTCCTGGAAGTGCAAAGATCGAAACTGGCCCAGAGGCTTCAGGTCTCCGGTTCTTGACCCGGCGGCGCCTTGGGCTAGATTTCACCGAACAGCCCTTTTTGTACCGCCGGTAGTTTCGGCCAGCAGATTCGGTCGCCGTGTTGCCACTTGCCCTGACATTTTATGGTTTCGCCTTTTTTCTCCTCTTCCTGTGGGTTCATGTCGTTTCACGCCTTGAGGCGGAGAAAACCGCTGCCGGTCGCTCCCTGCTGATGGCCATTTGCGTTCCCCTGCTTTACCTGCTTACGGCCTGGACAGCGTTTCCCGGCAGGGAAATCACCGGTTGGATCCTTCTGGCGGTGCCGTTGGCGGCTGGTATTCTTCTTTTGATTCCCACCGGAAAGCCGCGGAATATTCTCGATCCGGCGGTCGTTGGCCGCATCGATGAACGGACGATCATGTTTTCCCGCGCGGTCCTCGAGCCCGGCGACGCCCGGTTTAACGAGTATTACGGCGTGTATCCCGAGCATCGCGCTTCGGATGACAAGTTCCGCGCTCTGCCGGGGCTGATGTCTCCGGACTCCCGTAAGTACGAACCCCTTTCATTCGCCGCGGCCGCCGCCAGTTTCGATACGGTGGAGGAACTCGCTGCGCTGGTGCAGGGTCCGCCCGCTTCCGGGCGGGTTGATGTCGATTCGACCGTGGTGACAGGTTTTATCAAGGGATGGGCGCGAAAGTTGGGGTCGGTTGATTGCGGGATGACGACCCTGCAGGACCATCACATCTATTCGGTCAAGGGCCGGGGACCCGGCTTTGGTGAAAAAATCGATCTTAACGGATCCGGAGGCCACCGTTTCGCGGTGGCCATTACGGTGGAAATGGATCACGGAAACCTGGGGACGGCCCCGGAGGGTCCGACTCTCATGGAGTCGGCCCAACAGTATCTGGCCGCCGGCGCCATCGCGGTGCAGATCGCGTCCTTCATCCGCAGGTTGGGTTGGCAAGCCGAGGCGCATATCGACGGCAACTACAAGGTGGTCTGTCCTCTCGTCGCCCGGGATGCGGGTCTGGGGGAGATAGGCCGGATGGGTCTTCTGATGACCCCGACCCTGGGGCCGCGCGTCCGGATCGCAGTGGTGACCACGGATCTGCCCCTGGAAATGGACGGACGGAACTTCGATCCCAGTGTTCTGCACTTCTGCGGTATATGCAGCAAATGCGCGGATATCTGTCCTCCCAAGGCCATACCATCGGGGGATGCCGCCGCCATCGACGGCGTGAAGCGCTGGCGCATCGACCAGGAGGCCTGCTTTGCCTATTGGTGCTCCGTGGGCACGGATTGTGGGCAGTGCATCAAGGTTTGTCCCTATTCCCACCCGGACACGCTGCTGCACAACCTTGTCAGGTGGGGATTGAAGAGGTCCTGGTTGTTCCGGCATTTTGCTCTCAGGATGGATGATCTTCTCTACGGGCGGCAACCTGATCAGCTCTCCTACCGCTCATGGCTCCCGCGGCGAAAACAACCTCGGGCGTGATTGACGATCTCCATCCCAATGGTTAATCTGATGTATCCCCGACCATTGCGCTAACCATCCATCCAGGCCCGTCTACGGGGGGGCGCGCGGAGTTGCCATGATCGATCTCGACCGTTTGAATGATCACTCCCGCCAGTTCGCCACCCGGGTGTTCAGGCGCTGGCCGGAATGGGTCCAGCACGCGCGCTTTGATCCCTACGAGGACTTCGAAAAGGAGGCCCTGCTGATCGAGGTGCCCCGGCCGGTTGATGGTTCGACCCATGGGCTTTTCATCACCACCAGCGAATGGGAGATTTCCGTCGGGTTCGGGGAAAATTTCCACACCCGCTTCGGCACCAGTGGGGAAAATTCAGGCGAGGATTTCTACGGGGATGCCATGAAATTCATCTCAGACTTCGTGGAAGAACGGATGATAGTGGCCATTGCCTACCAGGAAAATGAATGGCTGGGTTCCTGGAAGATCGATCTGGAAAAGGAAACTCTCGACGAGGTGGAGGTCGGGCCCGGGGAAATGGTCAAGATCAGATCCTGGCTTGGCACCTACGACCGGGAACTGTATCCCACCGAGGGAACCTGAAGAAATCCCAAGCGAAGGTTGAATCACCCGGCAGATCCTCTATATTCCTTTTACATCATTGTATTTGAGATGTATGCGGCCCCGGGGTCGCGACACACGGAACCGGAATGTCCATGACCTCCTATGAACGAGCACTGTTGATCGTGAACCCGGTGGCCGGCTCGGGCCGGGGCTTGCGTCTGGGACAGCAGCTGCGCGAGTCCCTCGAATCGCGCGGAGTCGTCTGTTCGGTTCGGGTGACCAGCGGCGTGGGTGATGCCCAACGTTGGGCCAAAGCCGCGGGCAGTAGCCAGGACGGAGGGCCGTTCGATCTCATCGTGGCCATCGGTGGCGATGGAACCGTCAGTGAAATCGTATCGGGACAGGCACGGTCCGACGAGAAGGTGGCTGTCGCCATGGTTCCGGTGGGCACGGCCAACGTGGTGGCGATCGCCCTGTCACTTCCCTGGTTCCCGGGAATGGCCGCGGGGAACATCCAGGATGGACGGATCGTTCCTTTTGACGTGGGATTCCTTCCCGAGTTGGATCGCCACTTCCTGTTGATGGCCGCGATAGGTTATCCCGCCCGCGTGATCCAGGATTCTCCCCGCAGGTTGAAGAACCTGTTCGGTATTTTCACCTACATCGTCGCCGGAATCCGCAATGCCCTGAAACTGGACGAAGCCGGCATCTTCATCGAGGACGAGAACGAGAAGGTTCATGAATTCGTGGGGAACACCATCCTGCTGTCGAACATCGGCAAGATCGGGGATATCAACCTCAAAGTGACTCCTGACACCAGCGCCCACGACGGCCTGTTCGATTTGACGGTGGTTTCCAGCCGTTCCCTGTGGGACGTGATCGCCGTCCTGTTCCGCATGCTGACCTGGCGTTACAAACCGACCCGGCGTCTCCATCATTTCCAGGCGCGTAAAGTGGTGATTGCCACCGATCCTCCGGTCCCGGTGCAGGTCGACGGCGAGGACATGGGATTGACGCCCCTGGAGGCGGAGATCATTCCCGGCGGCGTGCATCTGATCGTCGGCGCGCGTTACCGGGAGAAAGCCGATGAAGGCGGTTTTCTGGACGAATTCAATCTTCCCCAGATGTGGCCCCGGAACCGGGATTGACTTGCCGCGCTATTGCAAAAACCCCCAAAATTCTGTATACTAATTCATGGTGATCGGCTCTTTAATGTGTGCAACATCTTGTTAAATTAATTTTTGAGAAATCGCGCACTAAAACAGTCCGGTCAGCACTGGGAGGGCTTCCAAGATGCTCTCCCTTTCTTTTTTAAAATCAATAATTTGCCCATTTCCCTGAGTTGATTATTCTATGGCGGCCAACCCTGCCGATTTTTCTTGTGCCAAGGAACTGTTAATGCAAATCAGAAACGTTGCCATTATTGCCCATGTGGACCACGGGAAAACCACCCTCGTGGACCAGATTCTTCGTCAGTGCGACGTGTTCCGCAAGGATCAGGCGGTGCAGGAACGGATTATGGACTCGGATGATCTGGAGCGCGAACGCGGCATCACCATTACCTCGAAGAATTTCGCCATCACCTACAAGGACACCCGCGTCAACCTGATCGACACCCCGGGCCATTCGGATTTCGGCGGCGAGGTGGAGCGCGTCCTGAAGATGGCCGACGGAGTGCTCCTGCTGGTCGACGCCTTCGAGGGGCCGATGCCCCAGACCCGTTTCGTGTTGCAGAAAGCGATGAAGCTGAATCTCAAACCGGTGGTCGTGATCAACAAGGTGGATCGGCACAACGCCCGTCCCGACGAGGTGCTTGACGAAATCTTCAACCTGTTCCTGGAGCTGGATGCCACGGACGATCAACTGGATTTCCGCGGGGTCTACGCCGCGGGCCGTGATGGCTGGGCCGTGGGGGAACTGGATGACGAACGCAAGGACCTCGCACCGCTTCTGGACATGATCATCGCCCATGTACCGGGGCCCGAAATTATAGAGGGGCCGATGCAGATGCTGGTCGCGGCCATGGACCACAGCGATTACGTGGGTCGCATCGGCGTGGGGCGCATCGTGCGGGGCACCTTGAAGGTCAAGCAACCTGTGGTGCTGTGCAAACGTGACGGCAAGGTGGTCAAGACCCTGGCCAGGCAGCTTTTCGTATTCGACAATCTGGGGCGGCGCGAGGTCAAGGAGGTGCAGTGCGGGGATATCTGCGCGGTGGTCGGCCTCGAAGGGGTGGATATCGGAGACACGCTCGCGGATGCGGAACATCCCGATCCCTTGCAGATCATAGAAATTGATGACCCTACCCTGTCCATGAACTTTCGTACCAACGACAGCCCGGGTTACGGCCAGGAAGGCAAGTACGTCACCAGTCGCCAGGTCCGCGACCGGCTCTTCCGTGAATCCGAACGCGATGTGGCCCTGCGGGTGGATGAGACCGGGGACGGCTTCAAGGTGTCCGGTCGGGGTATTCTGCACCTGTCGATCCTGATGGAAAACATGCGCCGCGAAGGCTTCGAGTTCATGGTCGGCCAGCCCCAGGTCATTTTCAAGGAGATCGGCGGCAGGAAGGCCGAACCGGTGGAAATTCTCACCGTGGACGTGCCGAACGACCTGTCCGGCACGATCATCGAATACGCGGCCACCCGTAAGGGTGAGATGATCACCATGGAGCAGAGAGAGGAACGCACGTTCCTCGAGTTCCACGTTCCCAGCCGAGGCCTGATCGGTTTCCGCAGCAAAATGCTGCGGGCCACGGCCGGGCAGATCGTGATGCACCATCGTTACCACCAGTACGAATATTTCAAGGGGTCGATTCCCGAACGCACCAACGGCAGCATCATTTCCATGCATTCCGGCAAGGCGGTGGCCTTTGCCCTGGACGGGCTCCAGGACAGGGGTGTGTTTTTCATCGAGCCGGGGGAAAATCTCTACACCGGGCAGATCATCGGGGAATATTCCAGGGACGAAGACCTGGTCGTAAACGCCCAGAAGGCCAAGCAGTTGTCGAACATGCGGGCGTCCGGCAGCGATAGGAAGATGAAGATCGCCCCGGCCATAAAGATGAGTCTGGAGGAAGCTCTGGAGTACCTGAACCGTGACGAGTACGTGGAAGTCACGCCGATGTCCATGCGCCTGCGTAAATCGCTTCTCGACGAAAACGATCGGAAGAAGGCCGCCAAGCGGACGAAATTATCTGAATAAAACGGGATAGGATAATGGTCATGGTGTTGTTGGAATTTTCCCTCTACCCGACCGACAAGGGCGAGAGCGTCAGCGAATACGTGAAACGCAATCTCGAGATCATCGACGAAAGCGGTCTGCCGTACAAACTGGGTCCCATGGGAACCTGTATCGAGGGTGAGTACGACGAAGTCATGGCTGTGGTGAAGCGGTGCTTCGACCGCATGAGCGCGGATTGCGGACGGGTGGCAATACAGATCAAGATCGATTACCGCGCGGGGCATTCCGGTCGGCTTGATGCAAAAGTGCAGACCTTGAAAGACAAGACCGGCCGGGATTTGCGGACCTGAGCCGTGCGCATCGCCCTGACACCCCCGGACTGGGCCACCCACCTGCAAAGTGATCTGACCGATTGGCAGCGCGATCCGATGCCCGTTGCCGACATCACGCCGTTCGACATCCCGGACGATGCTTATTTTGAATATGCTTATACGGACGCCAAGGGCGTCCGTCATCCTGATCCTGAAAATATTAATCCCAGACAAAACCCCTGGTTCGATTTCGCCAGCAACATCACCGGCCCCGCGTATATGCAGGATAAATGGGTAGTTCCCGCAGGCATTCGTCCCCGTGGTCGTGTGCTGCGCATGGAACTCGAATCCAAAATTCTGGGTCAAAAGCGCCGACTCATCGTCTACTCCCCGGCCGGTCGGGCAGAGGACGAGCTTCCTCTCATCCTGTTCCAGGACGGCAAGGCGTTTTTTGGTTGGGGTCGTGTGCCCCAGGTGATGGACCGCTTGCTGGAGGCCGGGGAAATCGGCCCGGCCCATCTGGTCTTTGTTCCGCCCGGCGAGCGAACCGAAGAGTACGCGTTCAACCCTGAGTACCGGAGGTTTCTCAGGGATGAACTTTTGCCGGCGGTGGAAGCCAGAATCAGATGCGACGGCCGTCGCACCGCCTGGGGAGCAAGCCTGGGGGGGGTGCTCAGCGCCCAGTTGGCGTGGGAGATGTCCGACCGATTCCAGAATGTCGTGGCCCAGTCGGGCGCCTTCCTTTTTTCACCGGACATGGATCGTCGCAATCCCTTCGCCGGCGGGGAATCCTTTCTTGCGGAGGTGCGCCAAGGCGATCCGGCACGTCTGAACTGGTACCTGGACTGCGGACAGTTGGAATGGCTGCTGGCCAGCAACGAGCGTTTGGCCTCGGCGCTGGCTGAAAAAGGCGCAAATGTAAGCTTTGTCACCCGGCCGGCCGGTCATAACTGGGTGAACTGGCGCAACGGGTTGGCCCGGGGACTAAGGCTTGTTTTGGGCTAAGGCCATACTACTTGATGACCCAATTGCGTAATCATATTGTTGCGGTAGGGGTTTGAATTCCCCGATGATGTATTCCGGATTCGTCCACCCACAGCAAAGATTGGCTGAAATGCGTTTCGTCTCCGCTCCCGACACGACGCTTGTCGGCGAGTTGTTGGCCAGCCCCGACGAATACGTGGGCATGCTGATCGTGATGGCCCTGACGGGCATCTTTCTGGTCCGTGGCCGCAAGGGTCTGACCGGGCGGGGGGAGTGCTCATGGCCCTGGGTTTTCTGCTGCCCATAGTGTTCGCCGTCATCTCGCGGGGGGGCGGCTGAAAGCCGTTTCCCCGCCCCCGGCGGCTCCGCTTCGCTGGGCTTGACTCCCCTGCTCGCGCATCCTAGCTTAGTCGGACCGGATCCCTTTGTTTTCCGGTAATTAGAGGCGCAATGCCCCTGATTTTTCCTCATTCGGGCCGTCGTTGGCAGGTGAATATATGGGCGTGACCATCGGCATCCGCAGGGAAGACAAGAACGAGTGGGAACGCAGGGTTCCCCTGGTCCCGGCCGATCTGAAAGAACTTACCAAAGATCCCAACCTCGCTTTCACCATCCAGCCTTCGAAAATCCGTGTTTTTACTGACGATGAATACCGGCAAGCCGGTATTACTGTCGATGAGAGCCTGGACGACGCGGACATCGTCGTGGCCGTCAAGGAAATCCCCATCGATATCATGCAGGAGAAGAAGGTCTATTTCTTCTTCTCCCACACCATCAAGGGCCAAGCCTACAATATGCCCATGCTCCAGCATCTGCTGGACGTCAAATCAACTCTCATCGACTACGAGCGCATCGCCGACGAGCAGAACCGCCGGCTGATCTTTTTCAGTGTGCACGCGGGGTACGCGGGCATGATCGAGAGTCTGGTCTGTCTGGCGCAGCGGATGGATTACAACGGTAAAAAAACGCCTCTCCTGGAACTCAAGCACGCCTACGAATACGGCAGCCTGATCGAGGCCAAGAATCATCTGTTGCAGATCGGTAACCGCATCCAGGCCGAGGGTATGGGGGAACACGAGGATCCGATCATCATCGGCCTGGCCGGGTATGGAAATGTATCGAGGGGTTGCCAGGAAATTCTCGACTGCCTGCCGGTGAAGGAGATCTCCGTCGCCGATCTGGAAAAAACCGCCGGGATGACCGCCGCTCAGGTCGGTCCCCTGGTGAAGGTCGTTTTCAAGGAACAGGACATGGTGGAGCCCAAGTCCAGGGACGCCCAGTTCGTGCTCCAGGATTATTACCAGCGTCCGGAAAATTATCGGGGCGTTTTCGAGAATTACCTGCCTCATATGGACCTGCTGATGAACACGATCTACTGGGAGGACCGTTATCCCAGG
>JAGLCY010000023.1 GCA_023270185.1 Candidatus Krumholzibacteriia bacterium
GGTCCTTTTAATTTAAATCGAAATTCTGGAACCAAGCTGAAGGGATTTCGTATATGGAATGTAAGCTTTTCACCAAAAAGAAGAACTGGCAGGTCAAGATTTATTCAATGCTCACCCCGGTGGGGGATTCAGAAACGGAGACGGCGATGGCCGTCAGAGTATTATTCAGGAGGACTCAGGGTGTACGAAGTTGAACTAAGCAGTGACCGTCGGGAAAGCTCGAGCCTTCAGCATTATCTGCAAACTATTGGCAAGCACAACCTGCTGACTCGCGAAGAGGAATTCGAACTGGCCACGCGTATCCGGGGCGGCGACAAGGAAGCCCTCGATAAGCTCGTCAATTCGAATCTGCGCTTCGTAGTGAGTGTGGCGAAGAAATTTCTCAACCAGGGTCTCAGTTACATGGATCTGATTGCCGAAGGTAATATCGGGTTGATCACCGCCGGCAAACGATTTGATGAACGACGCGAATTCCGCTTCATTTCCTATGCGGTGTGGTGGATTCGGCAGGCCATCCAGAAGGCTATCGCAGAACAGACCAACACCGTCCGGCTCCCCATCAACCGCTCCCAGCAGGCGCAACGGATGAAGCGGATTTCCCAGAATCTCGAACAAAAACACCACCGCAAGGTTGGTGAAGACGAGATCGCCGAGGCCATGAGTCTGGACCTTCGCAAAATGGGGCAGATCCGGGCGGCCAGCCGTCCCCTCATCAGTCTGGATCAGCCTTTGTACGACGATGATGTGACACTTGCCGATACGCTCGCGGACCCGGAGGACCTGACTCCGGACCAGGGTTATGTCTCCCATGAACTGGTGCGGGAACTGTCTGACGCCATGGACCTGCTCTCGCCGCGGGAGAGGAATATCGTAGTTCGTTACTACGGACTGGGCAGTCAGGAGACGGCATCCCTGGAGACCATCGGACAGGATATCAATCTTTCACGGGAACGGGTCCGCCAGATCCGGAACCAGGCTCTCAGCAAGATGCGTCAGCATGGTCACGGGGAACGTCTGGTTGATTACCTTTCCTGAGGGTTCTATTCCGCAGGGAGCCCCTTTTCAATTGACATTACAGGGTGGTAAGACAATATTTTGCCTCCCGGTGGGCGATTAGCTCAGCTTTGGTTAGAGCGCTTGTTTGACAGACAAGAGGTCACAGGTTCGAATCCCGTATCGCCCACCACCTACTAATAAAGGACTTACGGTAATCGTGAGTCCTTTTCTTTTTGCCCGAAAAATATGAAATGCCAACCATAAGGAAACGAAAGAAACCCCGGTTCTGCATCCGGGGCCTTCCAGGGAAACATTGAGTGAAGATTGCGCCCTAACGATAGAGAGCCTTGACGTCGCCCCAGCTGACATTCTCAATCGCCACGATGCAATCGGTGTTCAAGGTGGCCACCGGAAAGTCCGGGCCGCCGGTTGAAGTGCCCACGGTCATCAGGATGCTTCCAACAGCATTCTGAACAACAGGCAAACCACCGGGAAGTGACGGCATCGGGCTTGGACCGATGAACATCTGCACCGGCAGAACGGCCAGCAGCATATATTGCCAGGAGTGAAGTATGGTGGCTTCGGTGGTTGGAATCGCCTCGGCAAGGCCAACGATGTATGCCCCTTCGATGGCCGTGTGTTCCCCGACGTCAATCCCACCTACATCCGCCCCATGGGCAATGTTCGAAGCCATCATGAAGAGATTGTTTTCCAACCCTGTGCACACGCAGTTATAGAAGCTGAACTCATAGGCGTTGATGGCCGGGGCCGTGGAATTGGTCAGGATCAGAAAAGCGAAAAACGGAGTGTTGGCTTCAACGAACATGCAGTTGTTCTCGGCATCCATGTCGAAATAGATCCCCAGCATATCGGGGTCCGGGTCAATGACCGCAAAAACGGAAGAAGCCATGAAACAAGACAACACAAGAACTAGCAAAGTTTTCATAATTATCCCCCTCACGAATTTTCAATGCTCCCCTGGTACATGATAATTTCGTTTCACGAAGTGTCGAGGCCATCTCTGGCTGGTGGTAACCGGTGGCAATCGGGTCATGAGGCTTGCCTGTATCCGGCACCCGGCTTAGATTGGCAATCTTACAGGCAATTAGGACCGTTGGAATCGGAACCCACCGGTTCAACTTCGCCACCAGCTGAGGATGGATGACCAGCATGTCGGAATTGTTGCTAACGCTCCCGGACGGTAAGGCCCTGCAAATCGAAGAGGGCCAGACTTACGGCGATGCCGTACGTCAGATCAGTGATGGATTTTTCCGCAGCGCATTGGCCGTGACGGTGGACGGAGTTCACCATCCCCTTACTGAAAAGGTGACGGCCGGAGGCCAGATGCTGGTCATTACGCGGAATGCGGATCAGGGCCTCGAGACCCTGCGGCATTCAACCGCGCATTTGATGGCGTGGGCCGTCCAGGATCTGTTCCCCGGGGTGAAGTTCGCCTTCGGGCCCGACATCGAGAATGGTTTCTACTACGACTTCGACAAGGAAGAACCGTTCACCGAAGAGGACCTGGAGAAGATCGAGAAACGCATGAAGGAGTTGGCGAAGCAGAAAGTCGCCATCGAACGGCTGGAAGTCAGTCGGCAGGAAGCCGAAAAGATGTTCAGCGATCAGCCCTTCAAGTTGGAGCAGATCGCCTCCCTGGGTGAGGAGCAGCTTTCGGTTTACCGGATGGGGGATTTTCAGGATCTGTGTGAGGGGCCTCACATTCCCGATACCAAGGATCTCAAGGCCTTCAAGCTGACCAGCGTGGCCGGTGCCTATTGGCGCGGCGACAGCAGCAGGCCCATGCTCCAGCGGATCTATGGGACGAGTTGGTTCAAGAAGAAGGATCTGGATGCCCACCTGGAAATGCTGGAAGAAGCCAAAAAACGGGACCACCGGAAATTGGGCAGGGAACTCGATCTGTTCGGAATCATGGAAGAGGCGGGTCCCGGCCTTTCCTACTGGTTTCCGCGGGGTGACCTCCTGCGTGAACAGATCATCGATTACTGGAAGGGCGTTCACCGTCGCAACGGTTACCAGACCGTGACCACGCCCCATATTTCCCAGGCCGGCCTGTGGGAAACTTCGGGACACATGGAGTTCTACAAGGACGACATGTACATCTTCGAGCAGGACGATCGATCCTATGTGGTCAAACCCATGAACTGCCCCGGGCACATCCTCATGTTCAAACGCAAGAAGCGGGGTCACCACGGTCTGCCTGTTCGGTACGCCGAATTGGGCACCGTGTACCGGGCGGAGCTGAAGGGGACACTGCACGGGCTGATGCGTGTGCGTGGATTCACCCAGGACGACGCCCATCACTTCTGCACTCCCGCACAGCTGGAGGACGAGGTGAGCCTTTGCATCGATCTGGTGAAGGAAATCATGGGGGCCTTCGGGTTCGATGATTTCAAGGTGGAGTTGTCGGTGCGTGACCCTGAGAACAAGGAAAAGTATGCCGGCACCGACGAGGAATGGGAGGCAGCTGAGGCTTCCCTGGTCAACGCCCTGAACAAGCATGGTCTGGAATATTCCAGGGAAGAGGGCGAGGCTGTTTTCTACGGCCCCAAGATCGACGTGAAACTGATCGACGCCATCGGTCGGCGCTGGCAGACCAGCACCATCCAATTCGATTTCAATCTGCCCCGGCGTTTCAACGTGACCTACACCGACAGCGATGGGCAGGAGCAATACGTGTACATGGTCCACCGGGCCATCATGGGTTCGCTCGAGCGGTTCATCGGGATCCTGACCGAGCATTTTGCCGGCGATTTCCCCCTGTGGCTCGCCCCCGAACAGGCCCGCGTGCTTTCGGTCAGCCGTGACCAGCACGATTACGCCCGTGCCGTGGCCGCCAGGCTCCGGGATGCCGGACTGCGGGTCCACGAGGACGTTCGTGAGGAGAAGATCGGGTTCAAGATCCGGGAGGCCGAAGTGCTTCGTGTGCCCTGGATGCTGGTCGTGGGGGGGCGAGAGGCTGAAAATGACGAAGTTTCCCTGAGGATTCGCCATCAGGGTGACCTGGGGACCAGAAAGGTGGACCAGGTGGCCGAGGATCTCCTTGACGCGGTGAGGAACAAAACCTAGATTATATCGATTCCAACGCGGCCGGGGCTGGGTAATCCCCTGTCAGCGTAACCAAGAAGAGGTCCGCCCTCTCACCGTAGCTGACCCCCGAATGCTCTTTTGAGCGTTCCGGAGGATGGAGCGGTTTAGCAACCCGGAGCCTGGCAAGGCCTGTGGCGGACCAATGTGTCCGCTTTTTTTTGTTTCCGGACGGGCCCGTCCGGTTTGCGGAGAATCGAACGGATATCATCTCAGCGGGAGGTAGTGACTATCAAGGACAGCAAGTTGACCAGGGTCAACCGGATGATCAGGATCCCACGTGTCATGGTTGTTGATGAGGACGGAGAACAGCTGGGTGAGCTCGATACCAACGAAGCGATCGCCATCGCCGAAGATCGGGGACTCGATCTCGTTGAAGTAGCTCCCACGGCCCGTCCACCTGTTTGCAAGATCATGGATTACGGCAAGTTCAAATACGAGCAGGCCAAGAAGGCGAAGAAAGCCAAACAGGCGTCTCACACGGTCAAGGTCAAGACGATCCAGTTCCGACCCAAGACCGATGATCATGACTACAATTTCAAGAAGAAACACATCGTCAATTTTCTTGAAGCTGGGCATAAGGTCAAAGTGGTCATGAGGTTCCGGGGCAGGGAAATTTCCCATCTGGACCTGGCCATGGAATTCCTGAATCACCTGGTCGGCGAGGTCGATGAATTCGGCACGCCGGAATCCCGACCCAAGCGGGAGGGACGGTTGATCACGTTCATCATCGCACCCAGGAAAGTTCACTAGTGTTCCCATTGCCGACCATAAAGGCCGGCAGGACGGGTGACCTGACAGGACACCCGGACAATAGATAGAAAGGCAAAAACAATGGGCAACAAGATGAAAACCAATCGCGCGGCCGCTAAGCGTTTCAAGCTTACCGGCAGCGGACGAATCAAAAGAAGCAAGGCTTTCCACGGCCACTTCTTCACCGCCAAGAGCCCCAAGCGGCTGCGCAACCTGCGCAAGTCCGGCATGCTGGCTCGCAGCGACGAGGCTCGCGCCCGCAAGATGCTGTGCAAATAAAATGATGCTGGGAAAATAAACTGACACCATACCGGTCCGGCTCCTGGACGTAACGTAATCGTCCTGACTGCCGAGATAGAGGAGGCAATGAAATGCCAAGAGCAACAAATAATCCAGCCGCCAAGGCGCGCCGGAAGAAGTACCTGAAAAGGGCCAAGGGTTTTGTCGGAGGCAAGGGAAACCAGTACGCCGCGGCACGGGAAACCGTGGAACGAGCCCTGGCCTACGCCTACCGTGATCGCCGCAACAAGAAGCGTGATTTCCGCCGGCTCTGGATCACCCGCATCAACGCGGCCGCCCGTCTGAACGGGATGAGTTACAGCCATTTCATCAATGGTTTGAAAAAGGCCGAGATTGAAATCGACCGGAAGATGCTGGCCGATCTGGCGGTCCATGATATCGCCGCTTTCAACAAGTTGGCCGAGGCCTCCAAGAGCGCTCTCTAAGCCGATTCAGCTTTTGCGCGGGACTGCCTGCCGGGTCCCGCGGAAAGTGCCTCATCCTGGTTGAACAACCATGCCGGGTCCACCTGGCAGAGGGGACCCTGACATGAAGGAGACCATCGACCGACTGCGGTCCGAGGGTAGCGAACGGATCAAGGCTGCGGGGTCGGAGTCTGAAGTAGAAGCTGTGCGCGTGGCGCTTTTGGGCCGCAAGGGTGAGATCACATCTCTTCTGCGCGGGCTCAAGGATGTGGACCCTGCCGAACGACCGGCCATGGGGGCGGAGCTGAACCGGTTGAAGCTGGATCTGGGAGAGTTGCTGGACAGCCGCCAGGCCGAGATCGGTGGCACCGGAGGTTCCTCCGCGAACCTGGTGGGGGATCTGACCCTGCCGGGTGTCCCTCCCGCCGCCGCCGGCACGAACCACCCGCTTTTGACGGTTCTGGAATCCATCTGCGACATTTTCTACGGCATGGGTTTTTCCCGGGACGACGGTCCCGAGGTGGAGTTGGACTACTACAATTTCACCGCCCTGAATTTTCCTGATGATCATCCCGCGCGGGATATCCAGGACACCTTCTACATCGATCCCAAGGTCTGTCTGCGTACCCAGACTTCCCCGGTTCAGGTTCGCACCATGGAACGGAACGAGCCCCCCCTGGCATCCATCTTTCCCGGACGGGTCTATCGCAATGAAAACGCGGATGCGTCGCACAGCTCCGAGTTCTTTCAGATCGAGGGTCTGGTGGTGGACAAGTCCATAAGCATGGCCGACCTCAAGGACACCGTGGACACCTTCGTCCGCAATTTTTTCGGCGCCGACGAACCCACCCGATTCCGACCCCACTTCTTCCCCTTCACCGAACCTTCGGTGGAGGTGGATATGCAGTGCGTGGTCTGCCGGGGGTCCGGCTGTGGCGTCTGTGGCCAGACCGGATGGCTGGAGATCATGGGGGCGGGCATGGTCCATCCCAACGTCTTCAAGGCCGTCGGTTACCCGGAAGATGTCTACACCGGATTTGCCTTCGGCATGGGTATTGATCGGATCGCCATGCTCAAGTACGGCGTTGGTGATATCCGACTACTCTACGAAAACGACCTGCGCTTTCTGACACAATTCCGAGGTGTATTTTGAAAATAAGCCTGGACTGGCTCGCTGAATATGTTTCCTGGGACGACACACCCGGGGAATTGGCGGCGAAACTGACCTCCGTCGGCCTGAACGTCGAAGGCCTGGAAGAGTACCGGCAGACCTTTCCCGAGGTCGTGATCGCGCATGTGGTGGAACGGGAACAACATCCCGACGCGGACAGGCTGAGTTTGTGCAGCGTCGATGACGGCACCGGTGAACCTGTTCAGGTCGTGTGCGGGGCGCCCAACGTGCGCGAGGGTCTGACCGTGCTGTTCGCCCGGGTAGGGGCCGTTCTGCCTGGGAACTTCAAGATCAAAAAATCCAAAATCAGGGGCGTGGAAAGTTTTGGGATGATCTGTTCCGCCAATGAACTCGGTCTGTCCAGCGAAGCGGCCGGCATCATGGAACTGGCTACGGAATTGGCTCCTGGCACACCCGCTGATGAATTGTATGGATTTTCCGACACGGTCCTGGATATCGAAGTCACGCCCAATCGTCCCGATTGGTTGAGTCATATCGGTGTGGCCCGTGAAGTGGCCGCTATCTACGGGACCATGGTTTCCATGCCGCCTGTCTGGAGCTTTCAGCCGAGCAGCGAGAATCTGGGCTTCCAGATCAAGATCGAGGACCCCGATGACTGCCACCGGTATGGGGCTTTCGGAGCGTCCGGAGTTCAGATCGGGCCGTCCCCGGATTGGATGCAGAATCGACTTCGCGCCATCGGCAGCCGTCCCATCAACAATCTGGTCGACATCACCAACTACGTGATGTTCGAATTGGGACAGCCCATGCACGCCTTTGATCGGGCTAAACTGACGGGCGACACAATCACCATCCGCGCGGCTGAACCCGGCACCCTGGTGACGACCCTTGATGAACAGGAACGAAAGCTCGGAAAAGGCACCCTTCTGGTTTGTGATGGTGATGGTCCGATCGCCCTGGCAGGGGTGATGGGACTGGCCAACACTGAAGTGACCGACAGCACCACCGAACTCATCCTGGAGAGCGCGTTCTTCAACCCCAAGCTGGTGCGCACCGCCAGTCGTGGTCTGGGACTTGTCAGTGAAAGCTCCTACAGATTCGAACGCGGGTCCGACTGGGATATGGTGGAGAAGGCAGCCCTGAGGGCTCTTCAGCTTTATCATGACCTGGCCGGGGCCAACATCCTGCCTGCCTGGGCTGACCGTCAGGATCCCGATCGCAAAGCGGTCCAATCCATTCCCTTGCGTCTTTGGCAGGTCAACAGGGTTTTGGGAACCTCATTAACGACCGACCAGGTTGCTCAACATCTGCAATCCCTCGGCCTCAAGGTCCAGCCCATGGGCAATTCCGGAAAAGGCAGTCGGAATGCGGTGGACATGATGGTTCGTATCCCCTCTTTCCGCAGGGATCTGTTCCAGGAGATCGATCTCATCGAGGAGATTGCCAGGAGCTACGGCCTGGACAACCTGTCAGGCGGTAGTGGGTTCTGCGGCGCCGGAGGTGGTGTCCGTGATCAGGATGATCTGATGCAGCGCAGAATGCGCCACTGGTTTTCTGACTGCGGTTACCATGAAATGGTGACCTCCAGCTTTCTTGGCTCGGGTGATAATGAGCGCCTGGGTATGTCGGAAGAAGATCCGCGGAGCCAGACGTTGGCGGTCATCAACCCCCATCACGGGGGTGATACCCAGTTGCGGACCACGCTTTTGCCATCACTCATGGACGTTGTCCGGCGCAATCTGAATGCCGGCGCCTCGACTCCGGTCCGGTTGTTCCAGATCAACCGCACCTTCTGGCCCGCGGGCGCCAAGAGGACCGATTATCTGCAAAAAGACGACCTGCTTTTGCCCGAAGAACCCGTTTTCCTGCAATTCGCGGTGGCCGGCTGGCGCCGGTCCGGTCTTGACGGTATTCCGTCCGATTTGCTGGAAATCAAAGGCTCCCTGGAATCCCTGGGCACCCATCTCCGTCTGTCCCTTGAGCTTGAGGCTGCTGATAGCGAGATCTGGTTGCAGGCCGGGTCGCAGTGGCTCATTAAGGACCGCAACGGTAAGGTCGTGGGCTCGGCAGGGAGGGTTGATCCCGGTGTTTTGGATCGATTCGACATCGAGCTTCCCGTCGCCGTTGCTGAAATCAATCTCAGTGCGGCGGATTTGACGCCGGAACCCATGAAATTCCAACCGTTCACCCGGTTTCCAGCTGTCAGGCGGGATCTTTCCCTGCTGGTGCCGGCCGAAACAAACTGGAGTTCCATCCGGGAAACGGTCATCAACTCTGCCGGTCCGTTGCTGGAGCAGGTGGAACTCTTTGATATCTATCGCGGCAAGGGGGTTTCAGAGGGCAAAGGAGCCTTTGGAATTCGCTTGAAGTTCCGCTCGCAAAAGGGTAATTTAAAAGGCAAGACGGTGGACAAGGCTATCGTAAAGATTCTTGAGGGTCTGTCCGGGCGTTTGAATATAGAACCGAGAAGCCAGGACTGAAATCCGGGCTGATTTTGCTCCAAGTTCAGTTCTCGATCATGTTGGCCGGGATCAAGGAAGAGAGCGGACACCTGATGGACAGCAATCTCAATATTCTGGAGGCCAAGGTCCTCGAAGCCGTGGCGTTGATCAAGGAATTGCGGGCCGAAAATGTACGTCTCAGCGAACGCTGTGGCGAACTGGAAGCCCACAACGCCGATCTCGAGGATGGCAACCGCCGTTTGAAACACGAACTCGACGAAAGCTGCCTGCAAGCGGAAAACGTCGAGGTTTTTGAGCAGAAGAGGAAGGAAATCGAAGACAAGGTCGGAGATCTGCTCCAGAAACTGGAGGCCATAGGGTAATTCCCGGCCTGCTGGATCCGGGGCCGACCTTTAGCGGGAAGCGGTCCGAGTTGGAACCTGAAAGCGTGACAGTAACCATTTTCGGCAAGGAGTACACCCTCAAGGGTGGCGCCGATTCCGAATATGTCCAGGAAATTGCGGCCTTTGTCGACAAGCGTATGAGCGAGGTCGCGCGCAATACAACCGTTGTCTCCACTGACCGGGTTGCCATTCTGGCAGCAGTCAACATCGCCGATGAGTTGTTCAGGGAACAACGACAACGCCTGGAAACAACGGCCACGCTTGAAGATAAATCAGACCACCTCACCCGGCTCCTGGTCCAGGAAGTCGGTGACGATCGCGCCACGCAAAATGGTGGTGATTCCCTGCCCGGCACGTGATGTGTCGTACAAGTGAGCCAACACTGCGAGTAGGGGACTCCGGAGTTTTCGGTTTGAAGCCACGCCCTTCGGGGAAGGCGGAAGACTGAAACAGGAGACCCACCTGGAGCAACACGGTTCAGTTGCTTCCGGCTCACACGACCGGGCGGGGTTGCTCCACCATACCCGGGTCTGTCCGATCCTTTCCTCCTTCACAGCTCCATAACCCGGGAAGGAGTGACCATGCCGCAGGTTCCGGCGTATGCCTATGTCATTGCCGCCGCGGTTCTTTTTTTCCTGTTGGGCTGGATCGCGTTCAGGATCCGTTATGAAAAGCTCCACGGCCAGGCCGGTCTGGTCCGTAAGGGATTGTTGGATGATGCCCGTAAAGAGGCCTCCCATCTTCTCAAGGCGGCAAAACTCGAGGCCAAGGAAGAGTTCTATCAGGCTCGCACCCGTTTTGATCAGGAAACGGAAAGAATCCGCACCGAAAGCCAGCGCCGCCAGGAAACCCTGGATCACCGTGAAGACAACCTCAACAAGAAAGTCGCCTTCATAGACCAGAAGGAAAGCCGCCTGGACAAATTGGACGAAACCATGAGGGGGCGGCAGGAGGAAATCGACCGGGACCGTCAGCGACTTTCCACCCACCTGGCCGAGCAGAATTCAAAGCTGGAACAGATTGCGGGCATGTCCGCTGAACGGGCTCAAAAGCAATTGATGGATAACATGATCGGGGCCGCCAAGTTGGCGGCGGGCAAGAGTATTCAGCAGGTGCGGGAGGAAACCGAACGCACCTCCCGGCGCGAAGCCATGAAAATTCTCAGTCTGGCCATCCAGCGTTATGCTTCCGAGCATGTCGCAGAGCGAACCATTTCAGTCGTGGATCTGCCGAGCGACGAGATGAAGGGCCGGATCATCGGTCGGGAGGGGCGGAATATCCGGGCCTTTGAATTGGTCACCGGGGTCGATTTGATCATCGACGACACCCCCGGGGCCGTCATTATCTCAGGTTTTGATCCGGTGCGCCGGGAAGTCGCACGTCAGGCCCTGGAAATCCTCATTCGCGATGGCAGAATCCATCCGGGCCGCATTGAGGAAGTGGTCGCCAAAACCAATCAGGAAATGCATGAAAAGATCCTGGAGACGGGGGAGCAGGCCTGTCTTGATGTGGGGCTCCAGAATGTCAATCCTGAGCTCTACTATTACGTGGGCCGATTGAATTACCGAACCAGCTACGGCCAGAATCTGTTGAAGCATTCGGCTGAAGTGTCGGCCGTGGCCGGAGTCGTGGCCGCGGAGTTGGGTCTCGACCAGCGTCTGGCTCGCCGGTGTGGTTTCTTCCACGACATCGGCAAGTCCGCGGACCACGAGGTGGAGGGTCCGCACGCGATGATCGGAGCTCGCCTTTGCAAGAAATTCGGGGAAAACGAGATTGTGATCAACGCGGTGGGCGGCCACCATCAGGACATCGAGGCATCGTCGCCCTATACTTTCATCACCGCGGCGGCTGATGCCGTATCCGCCTCCCGCCCCGGGGCCAGACGTGAAAACGTTGAGACCTATGTCCAGCGTCTGGAGAACCTGGAAGAGATCGCCGACAGTTTTGATGGTGTGGATAAATCCTACGCCATTCAGGCCGGACGTGAAGTCAGGGTGCTGGTGAATCACAACAAGGTTTCGGATGCGGATGCCGCCATGCTGGCCGAGGAAGTCAGCCGCCGGATCGAGGTGGAGCTGGAATATCCCGGCCAGATCAAGATCATGGTGATCCGCGAAACCAGGGCAACGGCCTTCGCCAAATAAGGAGTCAAGGTGGATACGATTCTGCTCAAGGGGAAACCGGTCAGGGATGCGGTGTTCGCGGAATTGAAGGTCAAGGTTGCTCAGGCTCCCCGCAAGCCGGGACTGGCCGTGGTGCTGGTTGGCGACGATCCCGCCTCCGCGGTTTACGTCAGCCACAAGGAAAAGGGTTGTGAGGAAGTCGGGTTCCACCATGTGACTCATCGTTTACCCGCCGACACACCCGAAGGGAACGTGTTGGACCTGGTAGGGCAACTCAATGCCGATCCGGCCATCGACGGTATCCTCGTTCAGCTACCCATGCCCCGGAAAATCAACCAGGAAAAAGTTCTGGGAGCCGTGGATCCCGCAAAGGATGTGGACGGATTTCACCCGGTGAACCTGGGGCTGCTGGTGGCCGGCAATCCCCGTTTCGTGCCCTGCACTCCCAAAGGAATCCTGCGCCTGTTGTCTTATTACGATATTTCCATGGCCGGCAAGAATGTGGCTGTTGTGGGGCGGAGCGTGATCGTGGGTCGCCCGTTGAGTCTTTTGCTTTCACTGAAAAGGGAAGATGCCAACGCGACGGTGACCATGTGCCATTCCGGAACCAGGGACCTGGCGGCCATTACTTCGGCTGCCGACGTGGTGATCGCGGCCATTGGGGTTCCACGGGCTCTGGGTACTAACGAAATAGGCAAAGGCGCGGTTGTTGTGGATGTGGGTATCAACCGGATTGACGCGCCGGAGCGACCGAAGGGCACCCGGCTGGTAGGTGATGTTGACGCCGATGCCCTGAAGGGACACGTGGCTGCCCTGACGCCCGTACCCGGGGGCGTGGGACCGATGACCATCGCCATGTTGCTTGAAAACACGTGGGAAGCCATGGCCGGGAAAGAGGGCCTGGATGAAAACGGCTGAACTCCGGTTGGGCCTTGCCGCCGAACGTAAGGCTGTGGAGACGAATCTGCGGCGTCTTTTGAATGGGGAAAAGGGTGTTCCCGCGCGTTTGAAATCCGCCATGAGGCACAGTCTGATGAGCGGGGGCAAGCGGTTGCGCCCGATCCTGGCCCTTTGGACATGGGATGCCATGGCCGGAAAGTCTCTCCAAAAGGGTTTGGGGCGGGCCAAGGTGATGGACGCCGCTTGTGCTCTGGAAATGCTCCATACCTACTCTCTTATTCACGACGATCTGCCCGCAATGGATGACGATGATCTGCGCCGGGGCAGACCCACTTGCCATGTGGCCTTCGACGAGGCCACGGCCATCCTGGCCGGCGACGGGTTGCAGGCCCTCGCGTTTTGTGTTCTGGCTCGCGCTGGAGGCTCGCGGGCGGGCAAGCTTGTTGACCTTGTGGGTCGATCCGTCGGGCCGGCTGGAATGGTGGGGGGACAGCAGAACGATCTGGATTCCGAAGGTGTCCGGGTGACGTCCGCCCTGGTGCGGTTGATCCACCGGGATAAGACCGCGCGGCTTCTGGCCGCCTCGATGTCCTGCGGAGCGCTGATGGCCGGCAAGGGGTCTGCGGTGTTGGATCGGATCGAAAAGGCGGGGATGGATCTGGGGTTGGCGTTCCAGGCTGCCGACGACATCCTGGATGTGACCGCCACTTCCGCCCAACTCGGCAAGACTGTCGGCAAGGATGAAGCCGCAGGCAAGGCTACCTGGGTGCGTGCCGAAGGTTTGACCTCGGCCCGGCGGCGGATGGAGCGCCTCGGTCAAAAAGGTGCCAAAGGTCTAAAGGATGCCTTGCCTGCAGGTCCAGGCCGGGATCGTCTTTTGACTCTGGCTGGTTTGATGTGGAACCGGGATCGGTAAAATCATGTATATGCTCTCGGATTGGCCCATCTGGCTGGTTGTTGTTGTTTGTGGTGTTCTGGGCCAGGTATTCAAACTTGTTGTGTATTCGACAACCAAGCGTCACCTGGATCTGGCTCTGGTCGCCCAGGGCAGCGGTTTGCCGAGTCTGCAGGCCTCTGTTCTCTCCTGTCTGTTGGTCCTGGTCGCGATCCGTTCCGGGTGGAATTCGGGATACACTGCTTTCGCTCTGGTTTTTGCCGTCATTTTCATCCACGACACCGTCAAATTGGGGGTGGCAGCCAGTCAGCAGCGGGAAGTGGTGTATCATCTGGTGGCTTCCCTGCCCGATGCCGGGCATTTGCACCAGAGAGTGGCGGGATACCTTGATCCCCGGGTTCACCAGAAGTCCCACGTGGTGGCGGGTGTGGTGTTCGGAGGGCTTTTCGCTCTGGCATTCGGCATCGCGCCGGGTTAATCTTTTTGTTGTATCCGAGCATTTGTAGGGAAAGGACGATGCATGGAGCCCCTGCTGCCGGGAATTGCAGGACCTGAGGACGTTAAAAAACTGCCCCGAAGCAGCCTGACGCAGCTTTGTGCCGAGTTGCGCGATGAAATCATCACCGGGGTTTCCCGATCGGGAGGACACCTGGGTGCCAGCCTTGGGGTCGTCGAAATCACAGTGGCCCTGCACAGGGTGTTCAGCACTCCGACCGACAAGATAGTGTGGGACGTTGGCCATCAGGCGTATGGCCACAAGCTACTCACCGGTCGCCGGGAGCGCTTCGGAACCCTGCGCAGCAAAGGTGGCGTGGCGGGATTTCCCAAGCAGTCCGAAAGCCCGCACGACATGTTCGGAGTCGGCCATGCCAGCACCGCCATCAGCGCCGCGTTGGGTTTTGCCGCCGCGCGGGACGCGGAGGGCAGAAAAAACTCGGTCATCGCGGTGGTTGGTGACGGTGCACTGACCGGAGGCCTGTCTTTTGAAGGTCTCAACAACGCCGGGCAGCTCGGGACCAACATGATCGTCATTCTCAATGACAACAAGATGAGCATTTCGCCCAATGTGGGGGCTATTTCAAAATATCTGACGAGGATCACCAGCGGGAAACACTATGTAAGGCTGGAGGCGGACATCTGGGATCTGTTGGGCAAGGTGCCCCACGGAAGCAAGGCCCAGAAAATGGCCGGGCGCATCAAGGAAAGCCTGAAACAGCTGGTGGTGCCGACCATCCTGTTCGAAGAGCTCGGGTTCAAGTATTTCGGCCCCCTGGATGGCCACGATCTGCCCCTGATGGTGAAAACCCTCAGGGCGGTGCGCAAGCTGAAGGGTCCCATCCTGATCCACTGCATCACCCAGAAGGGCAGAGGTTACCGTTTCGCCGAAGAGGACGGCCAGCGTTATCACGGTGTGGGAAAATTCGACAAGGCCCGGGGCATCAAGATCGTGCCGCCCGATATTCCCAGTTATACTTCCGTGTTCGGGGAAACCCTGGCCGAGCTTGCCGAGAAGGACAGTCGGATCCACGGCATCACCGCGGCCATGCCCTCTGGTACAGGCCTGACTCCTTTGCGTGACCGGTTCCCCGCCCGGTTCCATGATGTGGGGATTGCCGAGGGCCATGCCGTCACTTTTTCCGCGGGGTTGGCCAGTGACGGTCGGAAGCCTGTTGTTGCCATCTATTCCACTTTCCTGCAGCGGGCGCTGGACCAGATCATTCACGACGTCGCATTGCAGAAGCTGCCGGTTGTCTTCGCCGTGGACCGGGGCGGAGTGGTGGGAGAGGACGGCCCGACACATCACGGTGTTTTTGATTATACCTACCTGCGGATGATTCCCGACATGGTGGTGATGGCCCCCCGCGACGAAGACCAGTTGCGTCATATGTTGGCGACAGGTTTGGCCAGGGACGATGGTCCCTCTTCCATCAGGTATCCCCGGGGTTCCGGGCTCGGCGTGTCTATCGAGGGGGATCCCACCCCGTTGACCATCGGGACTTCCGAAACCCTGGCCGAGGGAGACGATTTCTGCATCCTCGCTGTGGGGTCGATGGTGCGGGAAGCCATGGAGGCTGCTGATGTTCTGGCAAAGGCGGGTCTTTCCGCCGAGGTGGTTGATATGCGTTTCATAAAGCCCCTGGATGAAGAGCTCCTGGATTCGGTCTGGAGCCGCCACCGCCTGGTTGTGACTGTGGAAGAGAACAGCCTCGCTGGTGGATTTGGCGCCGCTGTTCTCGAATGGGCGGCACGGTCGGGCGGGACCCGTCGTCTCCAGGTGTTGAACCTTGGTATTCCTGATGCTTTTCAGGAACACGCTTCCCGAAGTGAATTGTTGGAGGAACTGGGTCTCACCGGCCGAGGCCTGGCTCGCAGGATTCAGGAGGTCCTGGAACATCGAAGCGGTGGAACCCAGGCCCAGAGCGCCTCATGAGTGGATCAGAGGGGACCTCACGAGCACCCATCAATCGTGTGGGTTTGTTCGGCAACCCCCTGAAATCGGATCTGCCCCACGCGGTCAGGATCATTGGAGATCTCTGCAGTTCCGTCAGCGTGGAAGTCTTCGCTTCTGAGGACCTGGCCGGGGGAGTCCCGGCTTCCATTCCTGTACTGCCCAATGAGGACCTGGTTGAAAAGGTCGATGTGGTCATCGCGCTTGGTGGTGATGGCACCATGCTGCGCGCCAGCCGTGTTTTGGGCCTGTCGGGCGTGCCTCTGCTGGGGGTTAACCTCGGTTCTCTGGGTTATCTGACCGATGTTCCCCTGGAAGAACTTTCCACCGCCGTGGAGCAATTGCTTGCCGGGCAGTTTCATATCGACAACCGGTCCCGCGTCTACTGCTCGGTTTGGCGCGAGGGAAACAAGATCGCCACTGCCGGCGCTCTCAATGATCTGGTCGTCAACATGGGTCCGTTGCCCCGCGCCCTGGATATGGAACTGCTGATGGATGGCGATTCCTTGGGCCGTTTTCTGGGGGATGGGATCATTGTCAGCACACCGACCGGCTCCACCGCCTACAATCTTTCAGCCGGAGGCCCCATCTGCCAATCAACGGTCGACTGTCTGTTGGTGGCGCCCATCTGTCCTCACAGTCTCGGTATGAGACCTCTTATCGTTGCCAGTGACACAAAGATAGAGCTCATGCTTCACGAGACAGGTGAAGGAGCTGTCCTGACAGCCGACGGTCAACGCACCAATACCCTGGCCAATGGGGACCGACTTGCTTTCAGGGAGGCCCACCGGGAAGTCAATCTTGTCAAATTCCCGGAGAGCAACTTCTACCGCGTCATGCGCCACAAGTTGAATTGGGGCGGCACACGACGGCGCTTCGGAAAGAATTCCTGATGCTGCGTGAACTTCGTGTCGGCAATCTCGCCCTGGTGGATGATCTCGTCCTGACCCTCCAGGCGGGTTTGACCATGCTCACGGGTGAGACAGGGGCGGGCAAATCCCTCATCGCGGGCGCGCTCACCCTTTTGGCGGGCGGCAAGGCCGATCGGCAGGTCATCCGGCAAGGCGAGGAGTTGGCCTTCGTGGAAGGTGTCTTCGACCTTGAGCAGGAAGAGTCGATCCGGGACTCGGCGGCTAATCTCGGCATTCGCCTGGGTTCCGACTGCATCCTGGTGTTGCGCCGCGAACTCAGACGTGAGGGGAGGGGCAGGGTCCTGATCAATGGGCTGGTTTCTTCCTTGCCGCTGCTCGAACAGATCGGTGCGGAACTTCTGGCCATCCAGAGCCAGGACCAGCAGCGGTTGCTTTCCCAGGCCTCGTTCCCGGGCGATTTCCTTGACGCCATTCTGGAAAATGGCGCCGAACGGAAGGCGGTGGCCGACGCCCTGGGTAGTTTTCGTGATCTGCAGGACCATTACGATGCGCGTCTGCGTGAAGAACAGTTGGCGCGGGAACAGTTGGACATCTGGCGTTATCAGCGGAAAGAGCTGGATGAAGCCGGCTTGATCCCCGGCGAAGAGGAAATGCTGGGGGAAAAGCTGGCCTTGGGGCGGAACTCGAGGGCTTTGCTCGAAGCCGCGGGAACCGCGAGGCAGATGTTGACCGAGGGACAGGTCAACGCCCGGCAGTTGTTGGGTTCCGCGGAAAGTGTCCTGGACCCCCTGGCCGGAGAAAGTTCACGGGTTAAGAGCATCCTGGAAATGATCAGGGATGCCGGAGCCGCCGCCAGTGAGGCGGCCGGGGATCTGGAACGGTTTCTCGACGGCGTGGATATTGATCCTTCCCAACTGGATGATTTGGAAGCGCGCAAGTCACTTTATGAGGTTCTGCGACGAAAATACGACCGGACAGTGGATGGTCTGATCGAATTGCATGGTGCCCTGACGGATCGCATATCCCGTCAGGAAGAAGCAGCTTCAGACCTCGAGCAACTGGCTGTCAATCGGGACGAAGCCCGTCAGGAACTGGTTGCGGCTGCCGAAGCCTTGCGGGAAAATCGTGTCAAGGGGGCTGGAAAGGTAGCCGCCATGGCGGTGGAGGTAATCAGACCTCTGGCCCTTCCGGAACTGGAGATGGAATTCCGTATCGAGCCTGATCTGGA
>JAGLCY010000230.1 GCA_023270185.1 Candidatus Krumholzibacteriia bacterium
GATATCGAAGGCAGCATCGAGCTGACCCTGAAGGCTCCGATGCCCGACCGGCCCTGCTTCGTCTACGATCCGCAGACAGGCAAGATCCACGATGGGATAGAGGGCGACGGTCCGGTGATCATGGCCGTGGATAATCTGCCCTGCGAGCTTCCGCGTGAGTCATCTGAACATTTCAGCCAGGTTCTGCGGGATATGATGACGGCCCTTGGCCAGACGGATTTCCAGTCGGATTTCGAGGGACTGCATCTGTCGTCCTATCTGAAAAAAGCGGTGATCACCCACCGCGGCGATCTGACCCCAACTTACAAATACCTGCAGGACGCTCTCGACAAGGTCCGCGGGTAGGCCCGCCAACGGCGGACGGGAAGGGAACTAGGGTGCAGAAAATCCTCGTGTTGGGAGCCGGCATGGTTGCCGCTCCCCTGGTCAGGTATCTGTTGGACCACGGCTACGGCCTGACGGTAACCAGCCTTGTTTTGGAAGACGCGGTCAAGCTGGTCGGTGATGATCCCCACGGCACGGCGCTCAGGCTGGAAATGTCTGACGAAAAAACGCTTTCCGCGCTGGTGGAGTCACACGACCTGGTGATCAGTCTGGTGCCCTACAGCTATCATCCCCTGGTTGCCAACCACTGCCTGGAAAAGTGCACGAACCTGGTGACCGCCTCGTACGTGTCGGATGAGATGAAGGCCTTCGATGCCGCGGCCAGGGACCACGACCTGATCTTCCTGAACGAGATCGGACTGGATCCCGGTATCGATCATATGTCGGCCATGCGCATCATTGATGATGTCCACGCGCGGGGCGGCAAGATCCGGCACTTCCGCTCCTTCTGCGGTGGTCTGCCCGCTCCCGAGGCCAACGACAATCCCTTCGGTTACAAGTTTTCCTGGGCGCCGCGCGGCGTGCTGTTGGCCAGTCGCAACGGGGCGCGCTACTGGCGTGATAATCACGTTGTCGAAGTGTCACCCGAGCGGCTGTTCCGGGACATGCGCCTGCTCCAGGTGCCGGGTGTTGGGGATTTCGAGGCCTATCCCAACCGGGACTCCCTGGAGTACAAGGATATCTACGGACTGGGAGACGAGGTCCGGTCGGTATTCAGGGGCACTCTGCGCTACATCGGCTGGTGCAACTCGCTGTTCCATTACGTGAAAATGGGTCTGCTTGACACCGAACAGCGGAACAGCAAGGACATGACCTACGCCGATTTCATGCGGGATATGCTGGGTGCCGGTCTGGACGAGGACCTGAGAGTCGTGTCCGCCGAACGTATGGGACAGTCGCCGGACTGTCTGCCCCCATGGAACCTGCACTGGCTGGGCATGTTTTCGAGCCGACCGATCGGTCACGACAGTATTTCGCCCTTGGATGCCCTGGGCGAAATCATGCTGGAAAAGCTTGCCTACCAACCCGGCGAACGGGACATGGTGGTGCTCTTTCACGAATTCAAGGCCTGGTTCGAGGAGGATGGGCACTACGAGCGCCTGACTTCGAGCCTGGTGGATTTCGGTGTTCGTTATGGAGACAGCTCCATGTCGCGCACCGTTTCATTGCCCGCGGCCATCGCCGCGCGGCTGATTCTCGAAGGCAAGATCACCAAACGCGGCGTGCTGCGCCCGGTCTTTTCGGAAATCTACAATCCGGTTCTCGACGAGCTCGGGAACCTGAACATCGTCTGTTCCGAGGAACAGACGAGTTATTAACCTGAAGGAAGAGGGGTCCTTGAAATGGCCAAGAAGACGCAGAAACTCGTGACAAAAAACCAGATCTTCCGGGCCCTGGGCCTGACGGCGAAGATGAAGGGCGCCAACTGTGGCGGGGAATGGTTCGCCGACAGCAAGGATTACCTCACTTCGGTGAATCCGACCACCGGCGAGATCCTGGCCAAAGTCGAACAGGCCAGCGCCAAGGATTACGACAAGGTCATGAAAAATGCCCGCGCGGCGTTCCTTGTCTTCCGTCAGATGCCCGCGCCCCATCGGGGTGAGATTGTCCGTCAGGTAGGGGAGGCCCTGCGCGCGAAGAAGGATATGCTCGGCGCCCTGGTCAGCCTGGAGATGGGCAAGATCTATACCGAGGGACTTGGCGAGGTGCAGGAGATGATCGATATCTGCGACTTCGCCGTGGGTCTGAGCCGCAACCTGAGCGGACCCACCCTGCAGAGTGAGCGGCCCAAGCACCGCATGATGGAGCAGTGGCATCCGCTGGGCGTGGTCGGCGTCATCAGCGCCTTCAACTTCCCGGTCGCGGTCTGGGCCTGGAATACAGCGTTGGCCTGGGTTTGCGGCGACAGCAGCCTGTGGAAACCGTCGAGCAAGGCGCCGCTGTGCGCCATTGCCTGCCAGAACATCGCCAACGAGGTTTTCAAGGCCAATGGTCTGCCCGAGGGCGTCAGCTGCGTGACCATCGGACGCGGCTCGAGCATCGGTGAAAAACTGATCAACGACAAAAATATCCCGTTGGTCAGCGCCACCGGTTCGACCCGCATGGGCAAGCGCATCGGCGGTATCGTCGGCGCGCGTCTGGGACGCACCATTCTGGAACTCGGCGGCAACAATGCCGTCATCATCAGTGAAAAGGCCGATCTGACCGGAGCCCTTGCCAGCGCCTTTTTCGGCGCAGTGGGCACAGCGGGTCAGCGTTGCACCTCGACCCGTCGCCTGAT
>JAGLCY010000231.1 GCA_023270185.1 Candidatus Krumholzibacteriia bacterium
GCCTTCGTCTGGGATCTATCCTTTCTCCAGTACAACCAGGCCTGGCAGCTATACGACCCGATTGTCTTTCCCCCGGAGTACAGCCAATTCGCCAGTTTCCGGATCATCGCCACGCATCCCTCGGACATAACCAGTTTCAAACCGGGAGCATCGAATATCGTGGGGGTTGCGGGAAAATGAACCTCGATGGCCATACCCTGATCCGACCTGAAATGGAAAATGATCGGGACGCCGTGCATGCCCTCAATGTTGCAGCCTTCGAAACGCCTGCCGAGGCCAGGCTTGTCGATATTCTCCGGGAACAGGCCAAGCCGGTGATTTCCCTCGTGGCCGAGGTGGATGGAAAGGTGGCGGGTCACATCCTGTTTACTCCGGTTACGCTGTCGACCGAACCGGACCTCAAGATGATGGGGCTGGCTCCCATGGCGGTGGTGCCGGGGCACCAGAAACAGGGTATTGGTTCAGCGCTGGTTCGCGCGGGCCTGGAACAGTGTGGGCAGATGGGTTTTGTAGGGGTCGTTGTTCTGGGACACCCGGAGTACTACCCCCGTTTCGGATTTGCGCCATCTTCCCGTTTCGGTATGGACTCCGAATACGACGTGCCCGAAGATGTGTTCATGACCTTGGAGCTGAAACCAGAAGCCTTGCGCGGCAAAACCGGCAGAGTGAAATACCATGCTGCATTCAACAGCGTATAAAGACGCTTCGGCAATCTTCAAAATTACCATCACCCTGATGGCTGTTTGGCTCCTGGTGCAAGCAACCGGACCGTCAGTCGCGCTCGCTGATGACAAATACGAACTGGAGGGCGGCAAGGAAGCGGCGGTTCTGGGAAGTTCGGCCATTCTCTTCGGACTGGGGCTATGGGTCGACCGGGGTTATGAACCGCTGACGCCCGAGGAAATCGCAAAGCTCGATCCGGCAACCATCAACAGGTTCGACCGCGCCGCCACCGGTCGCTGGTCGCCGGGAGCGGCCACCGCCAGCGACATCATGGTGTACACGACCATGGCAGCACCGATTTCCCTGACCCTTACAGACCAGGGATCGCGTGAGGCCGGCACCATCGGGGTGATGTACCTCGAGACCATGCTGCTTCAGGGCGCCATGACCTTCCTGGCCAAAAACTCCTTCGAGCGCACCAGACCCTACGTCTACAACGACAATCCGGACATTCCGCTGGCTCTGAAAATGGAAAAAACCTCGCGCCGGTCCTTCTACTCGGGACACACTTCCAGCGCGTTTGCTTCCATGGTTTTCCTGGCCAGTGTTTTCGAGCGGCTATACCCCGATTCCAGCGCCCGCGGCTGGGTGTGGGGGGGATGCATGGCCGCCGCGGCAACCACGGGTTACCTGCGTTACGCGGCCGGCCGCCATTACCCCACCGACATCCTGGTCGGGGCCGCCGTGGGTGCTTTCGTGGGGTATGTCGTTCCTTCCCTGCATGAATTGGAGGCTGACGGGCCGGGTGCGCCCGGTAGCGGCAAGAGTCGAAGAAGCATCACTCTGGGGATCACCATGGGCTTCTGAAATTAACGCCGAAATCCCTGATTCCACTGGCCGAACTCCCTCGAATGACGTAGCTTCCCCTCATGACAACTCCTGATAATCAAGCCCCCTCACCCAGTGGCGGCGGCCAGTTCACGGGCTTCCAGCACCTGATGCCCCATCGTGTGCAGGAGATCCTGCTGGTGGCCAGCATGTACGACGCCTTCACCCTGGAGGAGGGTGGCCGTCTGACCGAGTTGCTGTTGAGCGAATACCGCGAAATGAACCTGAGTTTCCCCCCTCACGTGACCCGGGCGTCCACGGGTAAAGAGGCTCTGAAGCTGACATCGGTGCGCCGGTTCGACATGGTGATCACCATGTCCAGGCTGGGGGATATGGCGGCCCCCGATCTGGCTTGCCAACTGAAGACCAACCATCGGGAATTGCCGATCTTCAACCTGGCTTTCAATCCCCGTGAACTCCAGCATATGCGTGACCAGGACAGCGCTTGCCAAATCGATCGTTATTTCCTGTGGACGGGTGATGTCCGTCTTCTGCTGGCGATCATCAAGTACTGCGAGGACTATCTGAACGTGGGGCACGACACCCACTACGGGGATGTCCGCTGCATTCTTTTGATCGAGGATTCGGTCCGGTTCTATTCTTCCTACCTGCCCATGCTCTATACCGAAGTGTTGGAGCAGACCCAGTCACTGATGGTCGAAGGCATCAATCTGAGCCACCGCCTGTTGCGCTTGCGGGCCCGTCCCAAGATTCTTCTGGCCACGACATACGAAGAAGCCTGGAATTTCTACAAGGACTACAAGGACTCCATTTTGGGAGTCATTTCGGACGGGCGGTTTCCCTGGAAGGGTGTCGAGCGCGATGACGCGGGCGTGGAGTTCATCAAGAGGGTCAAGTATGTGGACCCCCATACGCCGGCAGTGCTCCAGTCCACCAATACCGGTCTGGCCGAGGTGGCCAAGGAAATCGGCGCGGGGTTCATCCACAAGCGCTCCCGCAAGCTCCTGAGGGAGCTGCGGCAATTCATGCTGGATAATTTCGGTTTCGGGGATTTCGTGTTCCGCATGCCTGACGGACGGGAAATCGGGCGGGCGCCCGATCTGAAGTCCCTGGATCGGCTATTGCGGACGGTGCCGATTGAATCCATCTATCACCATGCCAGGAACGATCATTTCTCCAACTGGCTGCGGGCGCGGACCGAGTTCGGCCTGGCTGCCTCGCTGCGGCCGCGCAAGGTGTCGGAATTCAAGGATCGCGAGGAATTGCGTGAGTACCTGGTCCAATCCATCAGCCATTTTCGCGCTGAGAGCCAGCGTGGTGTGGTGGCGGATTTCTCACGCAGGCATTTCGATACCAGCAGCGCGTTTGTAAGGATCGGCGGAGGCTCCCTGGGGGGCAAGGGCCGCGGGTTGGCTTTCATGAACTCGATCCTCTACCGCTACGGAATCAATAACCGTTTCCCGGGCACCTTGATCAGCGTGCCTCCGACCGCGGTGGTGGGCACAAACGTTTTTGACACTTTCATGGATCAGGGGGATTTGCGCGAGATGGCCCTTGGCGAGGTGGACGACGCCGAGGTCGTCAACTATTTCCTGGAGGCAAAGCTGCCGTCGGCCATCTACGGGGATCTGGAGGCCTTTCTGGATCAGGTCCGGTATCCTCTGGCCGTAAGGTCTTCGAGTCTGCTTGAAGACAGCCAGTTCCAGCCCTTCGCCGGGGTCTACGCGACCTACATGCTGGCCAACAACCACGAGGATCTGAAGGTCCGTCTGGATCAGCTCTGTGACGCCATCAAGCTGGTCTATGCTTCAGCCTACTCGCACGCGGCCAAGAGTTACATCGAGGCCACCAGCAACAGGATTGAAGAAGAGAAGATGGCGGTCATCATCCAGCAGATGGTTGGCCAGAGATACGAAAAATTCGACTATCCGCATTTTTCCGGCGTGGCCCATTCCTCCAATTTCTACCCCAGCAGCGGGATGAAACCCAAGGATGGTGTAGCGGCGGTGGCCCTGGGGCTGGGTCGCATGGTGGTCGAAGGCGGACAGTCCCTGCGTTTCAGTCCGGTTCAACCGGGCGTGCTGCCCCAGTTCGGCACGGTGGATGATTGGCTCAAACTCAGCCAGCGCAATTTCTACGCTGTGGATGTCAGCGATCCTGATGCTTATCCCACTGCCCGAGACGATTTCAACCTGGCCCTGCTCGACCTCTCGGACGCCGAGCGCCACGGCACACTGGATCCCATCGGCTCGGTTTATTCGCCGGAAAACAACGCCATCTACGACGGTATCCACAGGCCCGGGGCCAGACTGGTTTCTTTTGCCCACGTATTGAAGTCCGATATTTTTCCGCTGGCGGGAATCCTGAAGCTGTTGCTGGAACTGGGTCGGCGCACGATGAGCGCGGAAGTGGAAATCGAATTCGCGGTGGTGCTCGGGGACGGTCAACTCGATCCCCACCAGTTCGGTTTTCTCCAGATCCGTCCTTTGGCGGCTGGTTTCGAGGCGCCGGATATACCTGAAGGTCTGCTCAATTCGGGTAACGCGGTGGTTGCCACCAATGTGGCCCTGGGCAACGGGCGCAATGACCAGATCCGGGATGTCGTCTATGTACCCAGATCCCGTTTTGACCGCGGCTCCACTGAAGCCATCGCCGCGGAGATTGAAAAGTTCAACCGCGGATTCGTGAACGAGGCCACGCCGTATCTCCTGTTGGGCCCGGGGCGGTGGGGTTCCGCGGACCGCTGGCTGGGTATTCCTGTCAGATGGGACCAGATTTCCGGCGCCCGGGTGATTGTGGAAACCGATCTCGAGGATTTCAAGGTGACCCCCAGTCAGGGCACCCATTTTTTCCAGAACCTGACCAGCTTCCAGGTAGGCTATTTGACGGTGAACGCGGGCAAGGGGGAAAGCCGTCTCGATTGGGATTGGCTGGACTCTCAATCCGCCCACCAGGAGGGTGAGTTCGTGCGGCACATCCGTCTGGACGGACCTCTTACAGTTCTGATCGATGGTCGCTCCCACAGGGGAGTGATCCTTAAACCCGGTAATCATGCCTCAATAACGGGGGGATAAATTCCCATGAGCAACGACGGAACCTTCAATCCATTCGAAATGGCCCGCGCCCAGTTTGACAAGATCGCCGATGTGATCGGTCTGGATCAGGGTAGCCGCGACCTGTTGCGCAGCCCACTGCGCGAGTACCACTTCAGCATTCCGGTGCGTATGGACAACGGGACGGTAGAGGTGTTCAAGGGTTTTCGCGTGCAGCACAATGACGCGCGCGGTCCCGGCAAGGGCGGCATCCGTTTTCATCCCCAGGAAACCATCGACACGGTGCGGGCGCTTTCCATGTGGATGACCTGGAAGTGCGCAGTGGCGGACATTCCCCTCGGTGGCGGCAAGGGTGGAGTGATCTGTGATCCGCACAA
>JAGLCY010000232.1 GCA_023270185.1 Candidatus Krumholzibacteriia bacterium
ACTATATGCCCCGGCCCACCTGGCCGCTCATCCGCCAGTTCTTTTTCGAGACCTCGTCGCTGCTGATCACCGATCTGGACGACCGCTGGGAAAGCTACAGCGTGTTCACCGCGCCGGTTCATTTCCTGCTGGAAAGCGGGGACCGGTTCGAGTTCAACATCCGGCCCGTCGGGGAAAGCCTGCGGGAACCTTTTGAAATCGGGGATGGCGTCATCCTGCCTGCCGATGATTACCACTACCTGCGTTACCGCCTGGAACTGGAAACCGCGAGCAAGCGCGCGGTGAGCGGCGAGATCACCTGGTGGTTCGGCACCTTTTACAGCGGCACCCTGGACGAGCTCGAACTGCAATTGAGCTGGCGCATGACAAGCAACATCATCCTGGAAGGAAGTTTCGAAAAGAACATCGTCAACCTGCCCGAAGGCGACTTCGAACAGGACCTGTTCGGCACGCGGCTTCAGCTGAACTTCTCATCTGATCTTCAATTGAGCAGCTTCATCCAGTACGACAACGAAAGCGATTCGGTCGGCACCAACACCCGACTGCGCTGGACGATAACTCCGCTGACGGACCTGTTCGTCGTGTACAACCACAACATCCGGAATATCCCCGAGGATCAGTGGCAGTTCGATTCCAACCAGCTCACTGTCAAGCTTAGTTACGGGTTGTGGTATTAACCCCCCGGGGGGTCTTTTTCGCAATGCTATTGGTGATATGCGGCAAACGACAACTCCCTCACTCGCGCGAAACACCTATTCACTCCGGTCCCACACCCCCACCTCTTCGTCGGTCACAGCCCGCCCAAGCAAAACCTCCACCGCGGCCTCCAACACCTCGTCCCTTCCGTCACGGATCCCGGCAATGGTCGGCAGCACCACCTCATCCGGTACGATGCCCACACGCTGGGTGGGCTGGCGTTCATCATCGAAAACTCCGATGCCGCTGATCATCGTGGTCAGGCCTCCGGGCAACGCGAATCGGGAAACATTTCCATCGGCCCCGGAAGTCGTGCTGCCCATCACTACAGCCTGGGGCGCGGCGCGGAAAGCCAGGGCGTGATATTCGGCCGAGCTCATGCTGGTCTCGTCCACCAGGACAACGACCTTGCCCGAAAAATGAGGCGCGATGGGATCCACCGGGATGTAATCATCCCACATGAAGGCACCCGGGTTGGCAGGATCGGCTCGAGTGAAAGTGACGAACCGGGTAGATTCCTTCACCAAATGGCCGGTCAGTTGAAAAATGGGAAAATCTCCGGGGTAGGCGCGGCAGTCGATGACCAAACCGGTGGCGCCCTGGGCCAGGGCATCTTCTATCCAGGTCTGGACAGAATCCCGCTTGATATTGTTCAGCGCCATGTATGCCAATTCAGGCATGAGCATACGGTACCCGGGGCCGGCGAGAGTGTGCCTTCGGCCCACCATCTGATCGATCTTGCCGTAGGCCATTCGTTCCGCGGTCAGCTCGATTTCCCCACCATCCCGCAATATCTGCAACCGGCATGACCCCACCGGTCCCCGGGCCACGGCCTTGGCCAGATTCATCTGACGCTGCGGTTCGTTGGAAGCCGAGTAGAAGGGAGCCCATTCAGCCATCAGTTCAGGTACGGGGCGGCCGTCCACCGCTAAAATCACGTCGCCTTTTTGCAGGCCCGTGGCCCGGCCGAAAAACTCATCAGCCCATCCTGCCACGACAACCTCATCTTCGACCCATCGCATCACGACCGGCAACTGCCCCTCCATACCGGGAGGCCTCATGGCGTACGCGCCAAACAACTGGGTGTGGGTGTCGTTGAGCCTGGCGACCAGCATCAGCAACTGCCGGTAGCTGGAGTCCACATCAGAGGCCGCTACGACCTGAGGCACGAATTCCCGCAGAACCAGCGGCCAGTCCTCACCGATCACATCGCGGTTGGGGCACCAGTATTCAATGATGTTCCAGAAACGGTAGAGAGCCAGGAGACGGTACCCGGTGTCCACGACGGCCAGGTTTGCGTATCCAGGTTCACGACTGAAGTTCGGGTTGCCTACGTTTGGCATCATGCTGACCCAGAACTGTTGCCCGTCTGCGGGACGGGCGGCATGGGCGGCCTGCAACCGGGTGGACAATCGCTCCCCCAAAAGGTCGGTGTCCCGGATCCAGTCTATGGTTGCGGCCTGGGCGGGATCCACGGCCTCCTCGGCACAGGGCTCGCAAGGAGGAATTGGGCCCAGGGCATCGATCCAAATCGTCAATACTTCGAGCATCTCACCGTGATCAGCGGCAGTCATAACCCGTGGCAAAACGCGGAACAACTCGAAATCCCAGTGGATACTTCCATCGACCACCGCGGGATGATGGTATTTTAAAAAACCCCATACCCGGCCGAGCAATGCCAGATTTTCCACTTGTTGCGGCGTCACGGTTTCAAAATCCAATCCCGAGCCGGCGGCAAACTCTTTGTCGGTGTCCAGCACCGTCAATTCCGGTTCAACAATCGGCGCTTCGGCAAGTGGACTGTCATCGATCCACAGCGATAGATCGTCAACCCAGAGGGTGCCGCTGCCGGCCATCAAGGCACCGCAAACGAAGGTGCGGGTTTCGGGAGCCAGATACATTTTGGTCCGGTATTCGGTCCATTCGGTGGTGCCGCGCAGATTCCTTTTTTGCATGTTGTCGAGGGAGATCACCCCGGCATGGCCGTCAAGCCTCAACCAGAGCCCGAACCATTCCTCGACGTTTTCACTCTTCAGCCAACCGCGCAACTCGATGAAATTTCCTGCCCGATCGGCAGGCAGGCGAAAGGAGAGGGCGGAAAATGCGCCGTCACTGGTGGCGTCACGTTGGATGCGTCCGGAAAGGTTGCCGGTGTGGACCACTGTGCTGTCGACCGAAAGGGTGGCGGCAGGTCCGCCTGCCCATTTGTCCGGGGCTCTGCCGGATCCGGATTCGAAGTCGAAAACGCCTGGTGGGGAATCGGCTCCCAGAACCGTTGGAACGAAAAACAGAAAGAACATGAACGCCAGAGACAATAATTGAGTGCACTGTCGGATACGACTCATTTGCGATCCCCCGATCTGGACACAGGTTGTATGAGACGTGATGAACCTACAGTATCAACACAGGGATTGCACTACCGGGGGAACTTTCCCGCAATGATATTGGTGATAGGCTGCGGAAAGTTCCTCTGTTCTGTCCAACCTGGGCGTGATCCCAGCCGACAGGATGCCGCCATCCGGAGCGCTCTCCACGGATGGAAAAACCCGGCGGGATTTCCTCCCGCCGGGTTTGTTCAGGTTGATAATCTCCCCCTTTTCAGACGGATCCTGACTTATTCACCATCCAGACATTTGTTGAACCCGCGATACATATCCCTGCCGTTCTCGCCTACATGCATCCTGATGAAATCCAGTTGGGGACCACCATCTTCGTGAGTAAGCTTCTGGTCGAAGGCTTTTACCTTGGCGTTGCTGAAATTGATGACCCCGTGCTGGTTACCCTTGACGTTGGCGGTAAAGGGCGGACCAATGGGTTGGCCGGTGCTGATATCGACCGGAACCGCGGTCAACACTCCCGAATAGCCGCCCTGGTAGGAGAACTGGCCGAATTCGTCCAGCAGGGACGAATTGTGGAAATCCACCGTGCCTTCGATCCAGAGATAGTCATAAGGACCGGAACTGCAATAGGGTCGTGGCACGAACTGGCCGAATTCGACGGTCGTTGCGTCATGGAATTCGCCGGGAGTTACCGTGGCCGGTCCAACGAGGCGGATCATCATGGCATGACCGTCGTTGGGAATACCTACCGGATCCTCCACCGGAGGCGGGGGTCCACCGATCATGGCCAGCAATTCGGGCGGCAGTCCATTGTAGACCGCGGGAATGATGTACCGGAAAGTCGGCGCCGGTGTGATCTCCCCTGTGGGCATCAGATCGGTCGCGGGATTGAGCAGGCCGGTGCGCATCATATCCCCCACCACGATATCCCTGGCCGCGTTCCAGCTCAGCACCTGGTGGTCGGTGGTGCCGGGAATCAGCACTTCGAAATGGGCTGCGGCAATGGTGACGGGTGAACCGTCGTCCGCGCGCGCAGCGGTACGGAACAGGCGCAGATGGAAACGAATCGGCTGGTACTCTCCGAGAGTGAGCTGAATGACCGAGCCCACCCACCGGCCTTCGTCGGCGTAGGTGGATTGGACCCCGCCGCCAATGGCGTCTCTCCAGACCTGGTTGAAGGGATAGGCATCAGGCAGACCGAGCACCGTCCGGTCCCCGTCAAGGCCCAGCAGCGCGGCCCGGATCTGGATCGGATCGGCGTTGCCGGTAAAAATGAGGTTGACCGGATCCATCGGCACGCCGTCGAGCTTGGCGCCGGTGAAGGGCCAAAACGTGAACGGGCGACCGAAGCAGTCGACAGTCACCAGTTCGGTCGGCGTGATGCTACCGTCCTGGGTTTCGATTTCGATACCTTTTTCCTCGGCCTGGACAAACGGATCCCCCCCCATTGAACTTTCTGTTCCGATCAGCGCGGGGTCAACCGGTGTGTCCTCGGAACATCCGAACAGGAACAGCATTCCCCCCAGTATCAGAATCGGCATCAGAATAGCGGAAAATTTGTGGTGCATTTTCATGGCATTCTCTTCCGGTTGTTGGAGCTGGAACGTATAGGCATGTTGTCCGCGGCAACGTCGCGGCCCCGAATGAAATAATTGAATTAAGGAATTTTGGAACGTAACAGTGTGATATCCCCCTTCCTCAGCCAATCTACCATAGTTTGGCCCAGTTGTGACAATCAATTTTCAACTGAAGGCTCCCACGCCTTCAATGTCAGCTACGTGGCCGTAGGATCCAGGAGGAGAATACCAAGATGCGGGCCAAGTCCTTGGCACCTGGCTCAGACGCAGTCAAGAGACCGCGCTGCAACAGGTTCTTAAAAAAATGAAACAAGATGTTTTGGCGGTGTCGGAGGGAAAAGGATTTTTCTGTGAGCTGTCACGCACAGCTCTGTATTGATATGTCACTGTATGAAAAAACCCCGGCGGAATTCCTTTCCCGCCGGGGTTCCTGGCAGTCCGTTGCCTTTGCTCGCTCCATCGATTCGCGTGGGCGGGCGTTTCTGGTATCAGCTACAACCGGTGGTGGCCCCACAGTTGTGGCATTTGTAGCAGGACCCGCTGCGCACAGTCACCGAACCGCATTCGGGACAGGGGGGGCTGTCGGCCTGCTGCTGATAAACGTTCTGTTCGACTTCCATCGTGATCCGGGTCGGACCACCGGCCGAAGCCTCCATGGCCATCATACCCGTGGCCGCCTTCATTTCCCTTTCTTTTAGAGAAATGGCGTCCCGGGTGTCATCCGCGCCGTCGGGCAGGGTACCGTCGGCATCACCGGCGTGTTCCCCGAATTTCTGGTCCATCCAGCGGAAAATATAGTCCATCACCGATTTGGCGATGGGAATATTGGGATTGCTGGTGAACCCGCTGGGTTCGAACCTCGCGTGACAGAACTTGTTGATCAGCACCTTCAGAGGCACACCGTACTGCAGCATGATCGACACGCTGGTGGCGAAACTGTCCATCAGGCCGCTGACCACGGAACCTTCCTTGGCCATGGAGATGAACATCTCACCGGGTTTGCCGTTGGGGTACAGACCGATGGTGATGTAACCCTCGTGACCGGAGATCGAGAACTTGTGGGTCACCGCCTGGCGTTCGTCCGGCAGGCGCACCCGTTTGGGCTTGGGCGGCGCGCTGTGGTCATCCACCCCGGCTGCCTCGTCGGCCTTCTTGCTCGTGTTCAACGGTTGCAGGCGTTTGGAGTTGTCGCGGTAGATGGCAACCGCCTTCAGACCCATCTTCCATGCTTCCTGGTAGGTATCGGCGATCTCCTCAACCGTGGCCTCGGTCGGCAGGTTCACCGTTTTGCTGATGGCGCCGGACAGGAAGGGCTGCACCGCCGACATCATGCGCAGATGGCCCATGTAGTGGATGAACCGCTCGCCGTTGGCCGGCCGGAAGGCGCAATCGAAAACCGGAAGGTGCTCTTCCTTGAGATCGGGCGCCCCTTCGATGGTTTCGTTGTCGGCAATGTACTGGACGATGGATTCGATTTCCTCGCCCGAGTAACCCAGGTTTTCCAGGGCTTCCGGCACCGAGTTGTTGACGATCTTCATGAGACCGCCATCTACCAGCTTCTTGTATTTTACCAGGGCGATATCGGGTTCCACACCCGTAGTGTCGCAATCCATCAGGAAACCGATGGTCCCGGTCGGAGCCAGGACGGTGACCTGGGCGTTGCGGTACCCGTAATCATGACCCAGGGCATAGGCCTCGCGCCAGACGGTCTCGGCCTCGTCGAGCATTGTTTCGGGAACGCGGTTGGCGGTGATGCCGTTCACGGCGGCACGGTGCTTACGAATGACCTCGAGCATGGGTTCGCGGTTAGCGGCGTACCCCTCGAAGGGACCCATCTGGCTAGCGATCTCCGCGCTGGTAAGATAGGCTTGGCCGGACATCAGAGCCGTGATGGCCGCGGCGTAATCCCGTCCCGTATTGCTGTCGTAAGGGAGTCCACGGTCCATGAGCAGGGCGCCAAGATTGGCGTAACCCAGACCGAGCGGTCGGAACAGGTGACTGTTGACCGTGATTTCATCACGCGGGTAGCTGCTGTTGCCCACGAGAATTTCCATGGACAGGGTCATCATCCTGCTGGCGTGGCGGAACGATTGGACATCGAATTCCCCGTCTTCGGTACGGAATTTCATCAGGTTCAGCGATGACAGATTGCACGCCGAATTGTCCAGGAACATGTATTCGCTGCAGGGATTCGACGCGTGGATGCGGTCGGTGTTGCTGCAGGTGTGCCAGTCGTTGATCGTGGTGTCGAACTGCATGCCCGGATCGCCGCAGACATGGGTGCCTTCGGCGATCTTCTGCATGAGATCCCGCGCCTTGTAGGTATCCATCGGACGGCCATCGACAACCGCACGAGTGGTCCATTCGCCGTCTTCTTCCACAGCGCGCATGAACTCGTTGCTGACCCGCACCGAGTTGTTGCTGTTCTGGAAGAAGATGGAATCGTAGGCCTCGCCGCCGAAGGAACCGTCGTAGCCCTGGTCCATCAGGGCCCAGGCTTTCTTCTCCTCATTCACCTTGCAATTGATGAATTCCTCGATATCAGGATGCTCAACGTCGAGAATGACCATCTTGGCGGCGCGCCGGGTCTTGCCACCGCTCTTGATCACGCCGGCAAAGGCGTCGAAACCGCGCATGAAGGATACCGGGCCGCTTGCCGATCCCCCGGCCGAAAGGCTTTCCCTGCTCGAACGCAGGGTGGACAGGTTGCTGCCGGTGCCGCTGCCGTACTTGAACAGCAGACCTTCGGTCTTGGCCAGGTCCAGGATGCTGGCCATGGAGTCTTCCACGGCGTTGATGAAACAGGCGGAGCACTGGGGCCTCTTCTCCACGCCGACATTGAACCAGACCGGTGAATTGAAGGCCGCCAGCTGGTTGACCAGCATGTGGCGCAGTTCCGCGCGGAATATCTCGGCGTCGTCAGCAGAGACAAAGTACCCGTCCTTGATGCCCCAGTCGGCGATGGTATTGGCCACCCGGTCGATGAGTTGGCGAACCGAGGTTTCGCGGTCGGGCGTGCCCTGGCCACCCCGGAAATATTTGGATACGACCACGTTGGTTGCCATCTGGGTCCACGAAGCGGGAATTTCACAGTCATCCTGCCGAAACAGGGTCTCACCCTTGCCGTTGGTGATGGAGGCCGTGCGCATCTCCCAATTGATGGCGTCGAAGGGGTCGATCCCTTCGGTGGTGTACATCCGCTCAACGGTCAAACCCTTGCCTTTGACATCCGCGGTTTGGGTCCGGGCCGCGACGAGTCCCTCGTCGGCCAATCCCTTCATATCAACTGATTCCACTGCCAATTTCGCGGCGGCCTGGCCATGAGTGTTCTCAAAGGGGGAAATTTCGAGATTTGGGTCCTGCATTTTGACAGACTTTTCCTGGTTGATGCGATCCGCCATGATCCACTCTCCTTTGTTCAGATCCGTCTGAACTCCTGAAAATACAGGACTTAGTTCTTATGTTGAATTGGTCAACCTGACCCGGGACGGAATGGCTCGCGACCCGTTGACCCTCTTCCTGTTCTTGAGGAAAAATGAGGTCAAGCTTGACGTTCTATGTGGAAATCACCCCAACATATGGGGGTAATCCTTCCGCGACAACCACATCCCCTTGTGGGGGTGAAGAGACAATAATATTTCCCCCACATGAGCATCAAAGCAAATATTAAACTCCGGTAAAATACCAGTCGGCCCGTGATTTGAAACCTAAGAAAATTCGAGAGAAACCCGGGTTCTGATCGCGTATGGGGCATTTGGTTTTTTTTGCGGAGAATTCATCCAAGATCACCCCTCAACCCTGCCGGAAGATTTCCCATATGCGGGGATAATCTCATTCCAGAATTAACATATTGGATTTAAATCAAATATCAGAACTGTCGGTGAGAATGTCCTGAACAATCATCTTGATCAGATCGCGGCCCCGCCGAAAAGCGGTTTGGATTTCCTCAGTTGACCCCGTGGCCGACATGGGATCGCTGACCGGTCGACGCAGATGGCGCTCCGGATCGGCCAGGCGGGGCAGATAACGGCTGGCCTCATTGCTGAGGGTAACCACCAGATCAAAGCTATCCAGATCGAATTGATCGAAAGTCTTGGTTTTTTGGCCGGCCATGTCCAAGCCCACTTCGGCCATGGCGCCGCGGGTATTATCCGAAATGGGATAGGTCAACAGGCCCCCGCTGAGCACGGTCCAATCGGCGGGAAACAACTTGTGGGCCCAGGCCTCGGCCATCTGGCTGCGACAGGAGTTGGCCGTGCAAATGAATAGTACTCTCACTCGGATTCTTCCTCCGGATCCGGCTCAATATCCACCAGGGCGTCTCCCTGTCCGACGAGCTGGCCGTCCTGCACATGAACGGCTGTCACGGTGCCGTCCACGGCCGCGGCCAGTTCGGTTTCCATCTTCATGGATTCCAGAATGATCACGGCCTGCCCACTGGTCACCCGGTCCCCATTTTGAACCAGGACCTTGACCACTTTGCCCGGCATGGCCGCGGAAAGACCGGGGCCGACGGAATCCAGTTCGTCATCATCGACCAACTCCGGGTCAGGCAGATCCAGCATATGCACCTTGCCGTCACAGAAAACCAGTCGTTGATCACCCTTGGCCGCGACCCACAACCGACGCCGGCCCTGATGGGTGTCCACCAGCCAGGACCCTCCCTGTTCCCGGAAAGCCTGCAACGGAACGTCCCGGCCTTCGATCGCCAGATTCCAGTCTTCGCCCTCGCGATTGACCTCGACGGTGATCATTTCATCCAAGCAACGAAAATTCAGCAGCAAGAGATTTTCCTTTCCCGTTCGTGACGGATTCATGACGGATTCTCAATCCAGGCCCGCCAACCGGAAACGACCAAGGTAACGCCAGGGAGTGGACGCGGACACCGCCGGGCTTGACCCCGCCCCCGCTCCAGATCCCGAACCGGCGCTCCGTCGTTCATGTTCGGCCACCGCGGCGATGGCCAGGGCCAGATCCCCATCCACGGAGCGGCCGCTTTCCCAGTCAGGCATGTGTTCGTCCAGGAACCCGGTATGGAGGCGACCTTCGGCGAAGGCACTCTCCTGCAGGATGGCGATCAAGTATTCCACGTTGGTCACCACCCCGAGGATGGCATAGTCCTTGAGGGCTGTTATCGCCCGGTCGATCGCGGCATCCCGATCCTCCCCGTGCAGGCTGAGCTTGGCGATCATCGGGTCGTAATACATGCTCACTTCGTCGCCCTGACGGATGCCGCTGTCGATCCGGACCCCCGGCCCGCCCGGTTCATTCATCAGCAAAATTTCACCTAAAGAAGGCATGAAACCGTTGGCCGGATCCTCGGCATAGACACGGCATTCGATGGCGTGTCCCCGGGTGGAGAGATCCTCCTGGGCCCATGGCAACGGATGCCCCTCGGCCACACGGATCTGGGCCCGGACCAGGTCGGTACCCGTCACCAGTTCCGTCACGGGATGTTCCACCTGCAAACGGGTGTTCATCTCCAGAAAATAGAAATCGCCTTTGGGTCCCAGCAGGAACTCCACGGTTCCCGCCCCCTGGTAATCCACGGCGCGCGCGGCAGCCACCGCGGCCTTGCCCATCTTCGCCCTCAGTTCGGGCGTCACAGCGGGGCTGGGCGTCTCCTCGATGATCTTCTGGTGGCGTCGCTGGATGGAACACTCGCGCTCGAACAAGTGGACCTGATTGCCGTGGCTGTCGCCGAAAATCTGGAATTCCACATGCCGGGGCGTTTCGATGAATTTTTCCACATAGACGGTGCCGTTTCCGAAGGCGCCCTTCGCCTCGCGGGAGGCCCCTTCGCAGGCCCGCACGACTTCCTCCGGCGTTTCGACCAGACGCATGCCCTTGCCGCCACCACCGAAGGCGGCTTTGACCATCACCGGGTAACCCACTTTTTCGCACACGGCGAGGACTTCGTCGGCAGGATATTTTCCATCGGCATCGGGCTCCGGCAAAAGGGCGCCCGGCACCACCGGCACCCCCGCTTTTTCCATGATGGCCCGCGCGGCGGTCTTTTCCCCCATCTGTTCGATGACGTCGGCGGAAGGTCCGATGAAGATGATCCCGGCCTCGGCGCAAGCCCGGGCAAAGGCCGCGTTTTCCGCCAGAAAACCGTATCCGGGATGGATGGCGTCGGCATCGGTTTCCCGGGCCACATCCAGGATGCGGTCCATCCTCAGATAGGATTCACCCGGTTCTGCCGGACCGATGGTTACCGTGACGTCGGCCAGTTCCGCGTGCAAAGCATGACGGTCCACCTCCGAACACACCGCCACCGTGCCGATGCCCAGTTCACGGCAGGAACGGATCACGCGGACCGCGATTTCACCCCGATTGGCCACCAAGACCCTGCTGATGGGCCGTATTTCGGTGGAAGTTTCATTTCCTGAGCTCATCTGTCACCGCTTTCGCTGTCGGGCAGGGACCACTTTTCCTCGTCGGCCCAGGGTGATTTTTCCTTGGATAAAAATGATTGCAGAGCCGCCTGGGCTTCGGGTTTTGTCCGGGCCTCGGCGATCATGCGGGCGGTCAGTTCGCCACTGCGGACAAAGCCCAGGGATTCCGCGCCCTCCAGCAGGCTTTTGCACAGACCAAGAGCGTCCGCGCCACCCAACAGGAGGGACCTGACAGTAGCCTCCAGCAAGACGTCCAGTTCACCATCGGTCGCCAACCGGTCGACCAGCCCGATGCGATGGGCCTCGGCGCCGTCGATCACGTCAGCGGTCAGGAAATAGTGACGGGCGGCGGCCTGCCCGATGCGGTCGATGACCAGCGGCGAAATCACACCCGGCACCAGACCGAGGCGCACCTCGGAAAATGCAAATCTCACCCTGAAAGCGGCAACGACGATGTCACAGGCCGCAACCAGCCCCACTCCGCCGCCAAAAGCCGGTCCCTGCACCCTGGCCACCACCGGCGCCGGGCAGTTGCGCACCGCCCGGAACATGGCGCCCATATCCAGGGCCGCGGCCATGTTCTCCTGGTAGTCCGCCTCCCCCATTTCCTTCATCTCGCCGAGGTGGGCGCCGGAGCAGAACACGTCTCCGGTGGCGCGCAGCACGATGACGTGCGGACGGAAACGTCCCCCGTGACCGATGTCCAGACTGCCGTCGGGGTTCCGGGCCTTGCCCACATCCACCGGCAGGGGATCGCGGTAAGCCACCGTATCGAACACGTCACTCAAGGCGGCCACGGTATCCCTGTCGAAGGCGTTTTTCACCTCGGGATTGTCGATGGTCACCACGAGCACGCGCCCGGCTATCTCTTGATGTATCGCCATGGGAATTCTCCTACATCCTGTAGATACCGAATTTTACGGGTGGTATCGGGACACTCATCGACATGGCCAGTCCCAGGCCCAGGATGTCACGGGTCTGGATCGGGTCCAGCACGCCGTCGTCCCACAACCGGGCGCTGCTGTAATAGGCGTGCCCCTCTGTTTCATATTTGGCCAGGATGGGATCGACGATGGCCTTCTCCTCCTCGGGCGTGAGGCTGCCCCCGGCCCGCGCCACCTGATCCTTCTTGACCGTCAGCAGCACTCCTGACGCCTGCTCGCCGCCCATGACCGAAATTTTGGCCTGGGGCCACATGAACAGCAACCGCGGTTGGTAGGCCCGGCCGCACATCCCGTAGTTGCCGGCTCCGTAACTGCCACCGACCACCACGGTGAACTTGGGCACGGTGCTGTTGCTGACGGCGTTGACCATCTTGGCGCCGTCCTTCGCGATGCCCCCGTGTTCGTACTTCTTGCCGATCATGAAACCCGTGATGTTCTGCAGAAAAATCAGGGGAATCCCGCGCGCGTTGCACAGCTCTATGAAATGGGTCGCCTTCAGGGCCTCTTCGCTGAACAGGATACCGTTGTTGGCCACGATGCCCACGCTGTAGCCGTGCAGACGGGCGAAACCGGTCACCAGTGTGGTCCCATATCGGGGTTTGAACTCGTGCATCCGGCTGCCATCGACCATGCGGGCGATGACTTCGCGGATATCGAAGGGGAATTTCGGATCGTGACTGACCACGCCGTAAAGTTCCTCGGGGTCGTAATGGGGTGGTTCGGGCGCGTCGCAGGGTCC
>JAGLCY010000233.1 GCA_023270185.1 Candidatus Krumholzibacteriia bacterium
ATCACCACTTCGTCGCTCATGGCCGGCACATAGGCCCCGCCGGCGGTGCAGGAACCCAGCACGGCGCTGATCTGCGGGATGTCCATCGCGCTCAGGGTTGCCTGATTGTAGAAGATGCGCCCAAAGTGATCACGATCGGGAAAAACCTCATCCTGCATGGGCAAAAACGCCCCGCCCGAATCGACCAGATATACGCAGGGCAGCCGGTTCTCCCGGGCGATCTCCTGCGCCCGGAGATGTTTCTTCACGGTAATCGGGAAATAGGTGCCCCCTTTGACCGAGGCGTCGTTGGCCACGATCATCACCTGCCGGCCGTGAACCAGGCCGATCCCCGTGATCAGCCCCGCTGCGGGAATTTCACTCGGGTAGACTTCATGGGCGGCCAGAGGCGACAGTTCGAGGAAAGGCGACCCCTGGTCCAGGACGGCCTCGATGCGATCCCGCACCATCAACTTGCCCTGGGACAGGTGGCGTTCACGGGCTTTTTCGCTGCCGCCCTGACGAATTTTCCCCATCAGGGTGGCCAGATCGGTGGCCCTCTCCCGATTCAGCTTGTCGTTTTCCTTGAAAGTCGCGTCCTGAGTGTTGATTCGGCTCTTGATCCGTTTCATCCCGGCTCCTTGCAGGGGGACACCATCATCCCGCCGACCGGGTGTCGGCAACAGCGGAATGGATTGAGATATCTCGCAGGGGATTATAGACCTTGGCGGAGTCGCGGTCCACCATCATGAAATCTCTGCCGGAGGTGCGGTCCGATTGTTGAGAAGCAGGAAAATTGTGGTGATTCCTTGGGGAAGAGGGTATTCCTTTAGATCATGATTATCAAAGGCGGAAACATCATCACCGCGGACGGTCCCAGACCAGCGGACGTCATCATAGAGGGATCCACCATCACCGCGGTTTCCGACCCGGACCAGGTGCCTGGCGGGGAGCCTGTCGTCGATGCGACCGGCCTGTGGGTCCTGCCCGGCGCGATCGATGCCCACACCCACTTCGGGATGCCCCTGAGAAGCGGGATAAGCAGCCTCGGATGGCGTGAAAGTTCCGAGGCCGCCCTGCTGGGCGGAACCACCACCATCATCGATTTTGCCAACCCCGCTGCAAACGAACCCCTGCCCGAAGCCGTGACAAGATGGCGAGGGATGGCCGATGGAGTCATCCTCTGCGACTACGGACTTCACGTGACGGTCACCGATGTCGCCACCGAACGCCTGGACGAAATTCCGGCCCTGGTCGAACAGGGCCTGGCCACCTTCAAGGGATTCCTGGCCTACAAGGGCCGCCTGATGCTTTCGCTGGTCGAGATGAAACGTCTCATGGAAGCGGTGCATCGGGCCGGGGCCATGTTGCTGGTCCACGCCGAAGACGGCGAGATGAACGCCGCGGCTGAAAAAGTATTGCTGGATACAGGTCGCACCGCTGTCAGTTGGCACCCCTTGGCCCACGCCGAGGAATCCGAAGAGAAAGCCGTGGCCGAGATCCTGGATCTGGCGACCACGACCGGATGTCCCCTGACCATCGTTCACATGAGCCTGGGCCGGTCCCTGGAATTGTTGAAGAAGGCCCGAAAAATCCAGGGCCGGGATGGTGTATTAGTTGGAGAAGTCTGCTTGCATCATCTGTTTGCGGATTCCGGTCTGTATCAAGCCGGTCACAGGGCCTCAACGGCGGCAATCTGCTCTCCTCCATTGCGAGCGGCCGGTAACGGAACCGATTTGTTGGCGGGCCTCGTGGCCGGTGATCTTGATCTACTGTCCACCGATCACTGCGAGTTTTCCCTCGCCGTGAAGACCGCCGCGGCCGGCGGAGGCTTCCCCAGTGTTCCCAACGGTTGTGGCGGAGTCGGCGAACGAATGGTCGTCAGCCACACCCTGGCGGTGGCGACCGGAAAAATGGATCCGGCCCGCTGGATCGAAGCCTGCTGTCGGCGTCCCGCCGAACTGATGGGTCTTGCCGGCCGCAAGGGGCAATTGGCTGCGGGCTTCGATGCCGACGTCGTCCTTTTCGATCCGGCCGCTTCGTACCGGTGGGAACCCCTCGGCAGCAGCGACCGCGCCGGCTCCCTGTGGGCGGGGTTACCTGTCACCGGCCGCGTTCGCGACGTCTGGCTGGGTGGCAGACAGGTTGTCGCCAACGGAATGCTCACCCTCGATCAGCCCGGCGGAAAATTCCTGCCTCGACGGCTTTAAAAACGAAAGGACCCGGCCCATGGCATCCACCTCGCCTGCCCAACTGGCCGCCCGCTACGATCGTATCCACGACCAGCTGGTCGAACTCTTCGCCGAAAACGAGGACCCCATCGCCCGCATGGCCACAGTCAGCGCGCTTCTGCATCACAAGATGCCGCACTTCTTCTGGACGGGATTCTATCAATTGATCGCGGGGAAACTATATGTCGGCCCCTACCAGGGACCGCTGGCCTGTGCCGTCCTGGACGGACCCGATGGAGTTTGCTGGGCCTGCGTGAAGGGCCGGGAGTCGATCATCGTGCCGGACGTGCACGCTTATGAAGGGCACGTGACCTGCGATGAACGGTCCGAAAGTGAGATCGTGGTCCCGGTGCGCGAACCCGCGGGCAATGTTGTGGCGGTGCTGGATGTGGATTCCGATCAGCCGGATGCTTTCACCGAGGTGGACCGGGCGGGACTGGAAAAGATCGTGGCCCTGGTGTTGGAGACCTAGCAGGCTGTTGAAAAACTCATTCTGGTGGCAGGTGCGCCTTGCCGAGCCGAGATCAAGGCGCGGTTTCGCCGCCGTAGCCATAGCTACGGCAAGAAATCGCAACGCCGAGCTCGGTTTGGCAAGGCGTGCATGACGCCGGGAGGAGTTTTTCAACAGCCTGCTAGTGCCACAGAGCCTTGATGCTTCCCCAGGGAATCTCCTCAGTACTCTTGAACCCTCCGGTCAAATCCACCTGACCGATCATCTGGTAATACTTCCTGGTGACGCCCTCGTGCAGGGAGTCACTGCTGGTGACGTAGAACTTGATCATTCCTCCCACCTTCAGGGTCGAGAATTGCTGGCCACGGTCGAACAGGACGTTCACCTCGAAGGGCGCCCACTCGGCGTTGGGAATGATGTCCTCCTCAGGTGACATTTTCCAGGCATCCTGTGCCCTGAACCCACTGAAACGGATATTGCGGACCCCGGGTACTAAATTCCCGCTGGGATCTTCCACGACCTCACCCGAGAACATGCGTTCGTGGATTCGAGTCTCCTCCGTCACATCCAGCGTGGGACCGACATCCGGAAAATCAATGATTGTCTCTTCCTGTAGGATGGTCTGGAAATCCGGATGCATGATCTTGAGATACCTTTCGACATCCATGGACTCGTAAATGGTCTTAAAGTTCGCCATCAACTGGTCGGGAGAATCAGGGAAAGGTAATTCAGGCTTGATGACCGTTACTTCGTACCCTGCCGTGTCGGTCAATCCCCACCGGTCGCGCACTTCAACAGTGATCGTGTAGTCGCCGGGCGTTTGATAGGAATGGTTGATGGTGTGATTCTCCGTCCAATCCGTCCAGACATCCCCACTCTCGAACTGCCACCGGTAAGGCGCCGGATGCAGGCCGCTATCGGTGTCGCCGGATCCGGAAGCATCGCAATGGTAGACCGGCAGCGGCGACCCACCGATATCGGAAACCTCCAGGGCCGCCTGCGGAGACTCGTTGGTCATGTAGGTCACATGAACCCCGCCCCAGGTGTTGATAACGCCCGGAATCTTGTCGGGATTGACCGCGACCATGCTTGTCAGGCGGTAAAACCGGGTGGCTGTTCCATCGGCCAGGACGGTATCGCGGGCTCCGGCGAAGAAATCATAGGAACCGGCCGCCATGAGGGTCGTGTCTCCGAAGCCCCGTTCCACGTTGATCTGAATGGAGAAGCGGGCAGACGCAGTGGGAGGCTCCGATCCCACTGCCACAATTTCCCACGGTGTTTCCCGGGTCATCCGCTGAAAGATGATGCGGGCCACTCCTGGCTCGTCGACGCCCTGCCAATTCGTGATTTCCTGGCCTGAAAACATGTTCCAACCGGTCTGAACCGTTTCATCGCGTGTCATGTAATCGGTGGACAGATGGAATTCGGAGGTGTCGACCACGCTGAAATGGAACCGGAAGTCCTGGTCGTACATGTCGCTGTACATGGTGCTGTCCATGGTCGACAGCGCGGTTTCCCACAGGGCCATGAGCGAGTCGGGTGAGGTGGCGAGATAGCCGCCCTCGGGGAGTTGGACCGGAGGGGACGCGGGATCGTCGTCGCTGCAGCCGGACACCACCAGCAGCACCGCGAACATCAGGAAGACCAGCCGTACATTCAGTTTATTATTCAACATAATTATTCGAGCTCTTTCTGTAATCTCAACGATATGTAGCTTTTACAGTGCCCCAGGGAATGTCCTCCACGCCTTTGCCGGAATAGGTCAAATCCGTCATGCCGGCCATCAGGTAATAGGTGAATTTCTTGCTGTTGACCATGACTTCGTGACTTCTGGCGTGGATTTTCACCATCCCGGATAATTTCAAGGCAGCGTAATCCTGGCCCCGATCGAAAATGAGCTCCACCTCGAAGGGCGCCCAGACCGTGCCCGGGAAACGATCCCCTTCACCCACACGTGCCCAAGGGTCCAGGGACTTGAAAACCACGAACTCGATAGTTTCCACCGCTGGTATAAAATTCCCGAGCGGGTCGGTGACCGGTTCGCCGGAAAACATGCGCTGGTGGATCTGCTCTTCTTCCCCGAAATCCAGCGTCGTACCCACGTCGGGAAAATCCTCGATGGTCCGCGTGGACAAAATTGTCAGGAAATCCTGGTCCAGGAGGGCCAGGTATTTATCCGGGTCCATGGCTGAATAGGCATCCTTGAATCGAGTCATCAACTCATCGGGGGTCTCAGGACCAACATCCGGAACGGGAACCACCACAGGATCCTTATCATCGTTGCAACCTGGCATGATCAGCAGAATGGCGAACATCAGGATGACCAGTCGCGCGCTCATTTTTCCGCTCACAAACATCACGACCATTCCTTCGGGTTATCTCAACGATAAAGGGCTTTCACGCTGCCCCAGGATACACTTTCGGTGCCTTTTCCATTTCCGGTCAAATCGACCATGCCGGCCATCAGGTAATAGGTAGTTGTCGCGCCACCGACCTCGGCCTCATGGGCCCTGGCATAGATTTTCACCGCACCATCCACATTCAAGGTCGAAAATGACTGGCCCCGATCAAACAAGAGACTCAAATCGTAGGGCGCACAGACGGTGCCGGGAAATCGCTCCTCATCGTCGGACGGTGCCCATACGTCCAGAGCCATGAATACACGGAATAAAATGGCACTGGTACCCGGAACGAAATTTCCATCCGGATCAATGAGGAGCTCGCCGGAAAACATGCGCTGGTGGATCAGCTCTTCTTTGGTGAAATCCAGGGTTGTGCCCACATCGGGAAA
>JAGLCY010000234.1 GCA_023270185.1 Candidatus Krumholzibacteriia bacterium
ATCATCATCCCCGCCAGGGCAGCGACCACCAAAATCAGGAAATAAACGGTTTTGCTCGATTGATTCACGATGCTTCTCCTGTGATGAAAATTGCAGTGATCACTCTTTGACGGCCTCGCCCGGCAGAGGGAACCACCGCAACGGTTCCAAATCGTCATCGAGCCTGGTAAGAACCGCTTCGGCCGCGGCCCCTCCGGGCAACCCGGATTGGCCCTTCAGTTCGGCCATGTCCATGACGATCCGCTCGGCATCTTCGACGTATTCGGCGAAGGCGCTTTCCGGTTCGGTGTGGTGATGGGACCGATACTGCATCTTGCCCGAGCAGTAGGTGATGTCGTCGAGACTCAGTCCCCCGTCCGACAACCCATTGCGGTGGCGCCAGATTCCCGTCTCCGGATCAAAATCGTAATGGGCCAGCAAACGCCATCCCTCCCGGGCGATGAAATCCACCGCGTCGATGATGAACCGGAACACGATATCGGATATGAAATAGTTCAAATTCACCCGCACCCAGCCGGGTTTGATACCCTCGGAGCCGCTTTCGATGGCCTCGTGGAATTTCATGCTGCGGGCCAGATCGATGCCCAACAGGCGGTGACCATAAGGTCCGGCGCACGAACAGCCGCCCCGGGCCTGGATGCCGAACAGGTCGTTCAGCAGAGCCACCACGAAGTTGTGATGCAGGATCATCTCGCCCCGCCGGATCACGAACGACACGATGGAAAGCCGCTGGGCGTCGAGATTGCCCAGCACTTCAATGTTGGGATTATCGGCCCAGGCGTCGATGGCCCGTTTCACGAAGTCGTGCTCGAGCCGTTCGATGTTCTCTTCACCCACGGCGTTTTTCAGGTGAAACACGAGCCCGGCCCGAATGGCTCCGATGATCGCCGGCGTACCACCTTCTTCGCGGTGGGCCGGATCCTCCAGATAGGTGTGCCTGTCCGGGCTGACATACGACACGGTGCCCCCACCGGGCACGGTAGGCACGCGGTTGGTGATCAGCCGGCGCTTGACCACCAGCACACCCGGCGTGCCGGGACCACCGACGAATTTATGGGGTGAAATGAACAGGGCGTCCTTGTAGGACAGCCCTCCATTATTCGGTCCGACCGCCGGGTTCATTTCAATTTTCACATAAGGCGCGGCGGCTGCGAAATCCCAGAATGCCAATGCCTTATGGGTGTGAAGCAGACGGGAGATACCCGCGGTATCCGAAACGATGCCCGTCACGTTGCTCGCAGCCGAGAAGCTCCCGATCTTCAGGGGCCGGTCGGCGTATTTGACCAGCTCCTTTTCGAGTTGGATCTGGTCGATGAGACCGTCCTGGTCTTCGGCGATGACCACGACGTCGGCGATGGATTCGCGCCAGGGTAATTCATTGGAATGGTGCTCGTAGGGTCCGATGAAAATGACGGGCCGCTGATCATCCGGAATGTGCCTGGACAGCTGGAACTTTTCGTCCAGATCACTGGCTAGGCGCAGATTCAAGATCTCGATCAACTTGTTGATCGCGCCGGTTGCCCCGGACCCGCAGAAAATCACCACGTCCTCTTCTTCGCCGCCTACGGATTCCAAAATGATCCGGCGAGCGTCTTCGCGGAAGCGGGTCGTCTGCAGACCGGTGCTGGATGTTTCGGTGTGGGTGTTGGCGTACAGGGGCAGCACTTCTTCCCGGATGAAATTCTCGATGAACTCCACCGACCGGCCGCTGGCCGTGTAATCGGCATAGGTCATCCGGCGCGGCCCGTAGGGACCGTCCAGGGCCCGGTCGTCGCCTATGACGGAATCGCGGATCTTCTCGATCAGGTGTTGGACATTTTCTTCCAAGGCCGAACCTCACGGGAAAATACAGGTTAGAAACTAACCAAAATCACTGGGGTTGGAGCGTGGATATAGTATAACTCCTGGCCCGGTTCAGGGGAACCCGCCTGATCAGATCACCGCACCCGACGCCTGGCATAGGTAGCTTTTTCGTACGAACCCAGATGTAAAAACACCGACTTCCCATGCTCACCCCAGGCCACATCCATCCGGGCCACGCCCACGATGGGCAGCAGCAGGCGCAGACCGACTCCGTACCCGTCGATGAATCTGTTGGCCGCGAATTCCGGGGCGTCATCCCAGCCGATGCCCCAATCACCGAAGGCCGCAACTTGCAGTCCGCCCCGGTACTTGATGCCGAACGGCAGGTCCCAACGTCGCGGGTGAAGCAGGGTGTACCTGTATTCGAGGGTGTTGATCATCTGGTTCTGGCCCTTGCGGGCGGCAAAGCTCCAACCGCGGACAGTGTTGGTGCCGCCGATGCCGAACTGCTCCCAGGGAGCAACATCGACCCCGACATTACCCGAGCGGATCGTGGTCAGCGAAAAACCCGTCAGGGTGTGCCGGTCCGCCAGATACTGGTAGCGACGGAAATCCAGATCGACCTGCCTGTACTGGCTGGAATTTTCGAATATCTCCAGGGCCTGGGTCAAAACCACTTCGTTCCACCACCCGTTGGTGGTGCCGATGAAAGCGTCCAGACTGTCATAACCGAGGTAGAGCCCAAGACGGGAGGCCCTGTCGTGGTTGTTGAGCGCAAGAGTCACGCCGTCCTTGTCGCTGCGGATGGACAGGAACGAGAGGATGCCCCCGGCCCGACCGTGTTCCCCGATATTGGGGCCGCTGGTGAGATAGAACTCGTCCGAGGTTTCGAAGAAGTTCGCCACCAGGTTGTCCTTTTCCCGGTGATAATATTCGAACTTGTAACCCCAGTTGTTGCCCCATACCCAGGGGTTTTCAATCCACAATTCCAATTCGGTATAGCCGCCCACCAGGAAGCGGGCGGAAAGAAAAATGTCCTTGCCCATCAAGTTGGGCACCTTGAC
>JAGLCY010000235.1 GCA_023270185.1 Candidatus Krumholzibacteriia bacterium
AAATTCGTAGTGGACGATGACCCCGTCCGGGCCGGGTACGGCTTCGATGTGGACGCTGGCGAAGATGTCCAGCTGCTCCAGATTCTGTTTTTCCTTTTTCAGGTTTTCCAACAGACATGGTTCCCCCACCTTCGACACGAGTTCCCGGGTCACGATGTATTCCCTGGTGCGGTTCAACCCCTCGAACCGCAACTCGCCGATGATCGCGCCCCAGGGTTCGGCGACTTTGACATCCTCCCGGGCCAGGGATCCGGAACCGGACAGGCAGACGCCGACCATGACCATCATCAGGGCGAGCCGGGAGATTGATTTTTCCGAAATCACCATGGATTACCAATTGCCTGATCAGTAAAAGCCGGTGGCTACCGTCGTTGGCATCCACATCATCAGTGGTACACCGGGCAACTCAGAAATGAAAGGACAGTGTAAGGGACCCGAAGTGATCGGGACTTCTCTGACCCTCGAATTCGCGCGAGCGCACGACATAGGAAAAACCAAGGCGCATTCCCAGACCCGAAATCACCGCGCCACCCACAAGATCGCCGACCAGGTAGTTTTTTTCAACGCTGTGACTATCGGTGAAGGTGTTGCCGTCCAGGAAGATGTTGCGCAGCATAAACCGGCCGTCCAGCCCGCCGAACAGATACCAGGCGAATCCCTCCCCCGGCGCGCAAAACCCCGAACCGGGCGGCGCCGGTTGAATGCGCGGCGGCCCGAAATCCTTTTCGAGACCTTGGCCCAGACGCACCGTTCCCCCCACCCCACCGTATGTGAAAACGTTGCCCAGGGCTGCCGACCCGTGGGGTGAAAGGTCGACATCCAGGCCGAGTCCTCGGAAAAACCCGGGGCTGAATAAATTACGCCATTTCTGCTCGAAGACCAGCATCAGGGTCGGTTCGTTGTTCAACTGGTTGTCCCAACCCATGGGTTCCGGCGAATCAATCACCTTGTGGATCCACTTCTGGAATTCCTCTCCCTTGGCGGCCGGCCCCACTATGCCAAAGGAAAGTTGCATGGTACGCAGAACTTCGTCCGTCCGGCCCACAAGGCCCAGATCGACATGGAGCCATCCCGCGTAGGGACGATCATCGGTCACCAATTCCGTGGTGGAGATATCCTCGGGCGTGTAGAGATTGTGGCCCGCGGCCAGGCTGGCATGCAGTCGAACATCCGGTTCGAGGAAAAAGTGGCGGCGCGCCCAGCCGTCCAGCCAGTTCCAAACCCGGTTTTCCCCGGTTTGATAGGAAAACAGCATACCGTTGGTATAGTGTCGGTCGGAGACTTCGGGATCAAAGACGTCGTTTTCGAATTGGAAATTGAAGGAGCCCTTTTCCCGAAGCGCATCTTCCGCGGCGGCGGTACCGTTCAGGAGAATCAGAGTCAGCACCAGGCAGGCAAGGCACGATTTCCCGGCGATCATCCTAAATGCAGACACGGTTTTCAGAATACCCGGCGGGAGATGAAAGTCCAGTCGCCCGGAAGTACCTCGACGCCGGGAATGACCTGGGTGGACAACTTTTTCCCGTTCCGCCCCAGCAGCTCAACCTGCAGATCATAGGTTCCGGGTGGCAGGGAAATGCGCGCCAGGTTGACGTGTTCAGGCAACGTCAGCCAACTCCTGGTGTCGGCGGATTCCGTGACGGCCCCGAAGATGTTGGCCGCCAGACCCGCCCAGCTGCCACCCGCTTTTTCGGCGCCACGGGTGGTCAGGTACTTGGTCAATCCCCTGAGAATGGTCTTGAAGAAAATGCTGGGCTTTTCCGCGTCGAAGGTGATGCGCGCCTGCCGGGTGCAGTTCTCCACCCTCGTGGTCACGGTGTGGTCCCCGGCGACACCCGCGGTCACGCGCGCGCCGACGACGGGACCGGGCCGACTGTCGTCCAGTTCAGGCGCCGCCACCGACACCCAGTATTCAACCTTCCGCCCCCTGACCAGGGCCTGCATGTTGCCCATGCCCGCCCAGATCTGCCAGGACCAGTAATTAGGATCGCTATAAGCCTCCCCTTCGAAGATGGGAAAGTCGAACCTGATCTGGTTCTTCTGCGCCACGAATCCCGATTCCAACAGCAGCACCACTTCACCGTTGCCACTGCGCCAGGCTGCCGCCTTTTCATAATCCTCACGGGTTCTGGGCAAACCCTCGTCGTCTTTTCCCAATATGAAGACGTCGGGACAACTCTTGCGCAGTTGCTCCAATTCATCCCTGAAACCGATCCGGCCGGCGATCCGGGTAAGGTCCGCACCCAGCGAGGGAGGAATGTCGACATTCAACAGGGCATGATTTTTCTGATAGGCCACCGCCGCGTTGCGGTAGGCGATGAAGGCGTCGTTGAGCGATCCGTCCCAGTCGTAGAGCATGCCGCTGTAGTAGAGCAGGAAGGGGTTGTTGCGGATCTTCTCGAAGTCCCCCTTGTCCTCCTCACGCAAACCGTCCAGGGTCGCGTCGACATATTTGGACATCAACTGGCTGGCCCGGCGGGCTTCGACCTGGGCCTCGTTCCGTTGCCCGAGGTAGATGTAGTTCAACCCCTTGTAATAGGGAACCATGGCCATTTCAAATGGCCGGGCCCGATAACTGATGGCGTTGTCGTTGGAAAAGAGGGAAAAGGCCCCCTCGGAGATGGACTTGGTATAAAGTTCGTCGGCGGTGCGTTCGGCGGCCGAGAAGGATTCGTTGCTTTCAGCGAAACGGTCGGCGTAATGCATGATGAGGCCGCGTTCGAGGAAATAAAGCAGACGGTCCTTGCTGCCGCTTTCCTCCTCGACGGTTTCCAGGGCCTTGTCGAATTCGCCGTTGGCCAGTTGCGGCTTCAGGTTCTTCATCTTGTCGCTGTAGGTGGCGCAACCGGTGGTCAGAATCGTCAGCAGGAACAGAATCGCCAGGACGGCCACGGTACGGGCGACCGTCCTGGTGCGCAAAGCAGCGATGGTCTCAGGAAAATTCATGGTTCATCAGGGTTTGTACTTGCCCTTGCCCACGAACTTCTTGAGCTTCTCGAAACCGGCCCAGACCTTCGTATTGTCCTCGAGATCCACCAGGTAGGCGTCCACCTGGTAATACTTCACGGCGTCGCCTCCTTCCTGGTCGATGATCATGTTGATCTCGCCGATCAGCATGTAGTCAGCGCCCTTTTCCCTGCCCCACTGTTTCATGGTCTCCTGGGAAGAGAACTCCTGCTGGTCGGCCCGCTCGCCGCGAACCTGGTCACGCTCTTCGGCGCTGGCCACGACTTTGACCCGGCCACCGTTGATGAAATTTCGCTCCAGATCGGCGATGAAGGTCTTGGTGGCGATGTGTTCTGATGTCTTGTTGTTGACCGTCCCGACGATCAGATACGGCTTTTTGCCGTTTTCAGCCCGGAAGTCTTCGACCCAGGGGCTCATGGTGATCTGGGTCGTGAGCGCCGCGGACACCTTCTGGCTGTCCACATCGTTCCACTCACCGGACAGGTCGATCTCCTCTTCCACGGCCACGCGGGTGACTTCCTTGCCACCGCAGCCGGCCAGGGCGAACAGCGCCAGCACCGCAACCATGGTCAAAGTGATTCGAACGAAATTCTTGATCATCGGGTTTCCTCCTTTAATCCCCGCCACACGCGTTCAGCGGTGGCCGGGATCCGGAACATCCGGACTCCCACCGCGTCGCAGATGGCGTTCACGATGGCCGGCGCGGGCCCGTCGATGGGGACCTCACCGGCTGCCTTGGCCCCGTAGGGACCTGTCGGTTCATCAGTCGGAACCAGGATCGTGACCATTTCGGGCACATCCAGGGACGACGCGATCTTGTAATCCAGGAAATCGGGGGTCAGCACCCGCCCGGTCCTGTCCAGCAGGACCTCCTCGAAAAGAGCGTACCCCATACCCTGGGCCACCGCACCCTCTATTTGACCTTCGACCATCTTCGGATGGATGACTGTCCCGCAATCCACGGCCGACACGAAACGGCACAAATGGACCTGGCCTGTTTCCGTATCGACCTCGACCTCCGCGAATTGGGCGGCGAAGGGAGGCGGTGAGTCGTTGGACATATGGCTGGCTGTGGCCATGGGTTGGATCATGGCCTTGTAAAGCGCGAACAGGGCCACCTCGGCGATGGTCATGCTCTGGTCCCCGGGCCCGGTGACCATGCCGTCTGAAAAAACGATGTCCTCCGGTTCGCACTCCCAGTGCGAACCCAGAACGCCGGCCAACTGCCCGCGCACCTCGGCCGCGGCCTTGACCACGGCGCCACCCGAGATGTAGGTCGTACTCGAAGCGTAGGCGCCCACGTCGAAAGGAGTCAGGTCGGTGTCCGAACTCAGGATGATCACCTTCTCATAGGGGATACCCAGTTCCTCGGCGCACATCTGGGCCAGCACCGTATCCGACCCCTGGCCGATATCCGTGGCTCCGACCGAGAGGTTGACGCTGCCGTCATCGTTCAGCTTGACGGTGGCTCCACCCCAGTCGACGCCCGCGATGCCCGACCCCTGCATGGCCAGCGCCATCCCCAAACCGCGTTTCAGATGAGCCGCCGAGGGTTCGCGCTTGTTCCCCCAACCGATCGCCTCGCAACCCAGTTCGATGGCCTTCTCCAACCCGGTGCTTTTGACGACTCGCACCAGGCCTTCCTTGCCTTCACCAAGTTTGGCCGACAGAGGATCGGTATCCCCCAGCTTGATGTGATTTTTCTTCCTCAGCTCAAGCCTGTCCATACCCAGTTCCCGGGCCACCTCGTCCATGTGACATTCCAGGGCGAAACAACCCTGGGGCGCCCCGTAACCGCGAAATGCTCCACTAATTGGATTGTTGGTGTAGACGCAATCCATCTTGAAATGGATATTGGCCACCGGGTACATGGGCAACACCTTTTGCCCGGTATTGCCCTGCACCGTCAGGGCGTGACTGCCGTAGGCCCCGGTGTCGGCCAGCACATACATCCGGTTGGCCACGATGGTGCCGTCCTTCATCACCCCAGTGGTCATGGTGACGCGCTGGGGATGCCGGTAGCGAGCCGCGACAAACTCTTCCTCGCGGGTGAACTCCAGACGGACCGGCCGGCCCGTGCGCAGGGCCAGCACGCCGACCAGATCCTCCACCACCAGTTCCTGCTTGTCCCCGAAGCCACCGCCGACCCGGGGTTTGATCACGCGGATCCGGGCTTCGGGTATCTCCAGGATGCGCGCCAGCATACGCCGCAGATGGAAAGGCACCTGGGTGCTGGTGCGAACGATCAGGCGGTCGTCCTCGTCGACCCAGGCAATGGAGATATGCGGTTCAATATGGCTGGCCTGCACCCGAGGCAGATGGTAATCGCGGGTCACAACCAGATCGCATTCCTTGAGAGCCGCCTCCACATCGCCTACCTGCTTGTCGATGCGCGCGGCGATGTTGGTCATGCCGGCCTCGCTGATGCCCCGGGGATCCGGCTCCTCGTGGATGAGAATCTCACTGTTGGTCAGAGACTGGTCCATATCCGTCAGCGCGGGCAGTTCCTCGTAATCAACGACAATGTGATCAAGTGCGGCAATGGCCTGGGCCACCGATTCGGCGACCACGACCGCAACCCTGTCACCGATGAAGCGCGCCTTGGGCGACAGGATCAGGGTGTCGTAGGGTGACGGTTCGGGGTAACTCTGGCCGGCCCGTGTATGGGGAATGGCCTTGACGTCCCGGTGCCAGATGACATCGACCACGCCGTCCAGTTTCAGGGCGGCGGCGGCATCGACGTTCAGGATCCTCGCGTGCGGGTGAGGCGATCGCAACACCTTGGCGTAAAGCATTCCCTGGCGTGTGAAATCGTCGGTGAAAACAGGCTCGCCGCGGGCCAGTTTGAAGGCGTCGATCTTGATCACGTTCTTGCCGACGACCTTCATGAAGTTTCCTCCAAGACCGCCGCGACAGCGCGGGCGGCCTCCACGGGCTTAACGTATCCGGTGCAGCGGCAAAGGTTTCCCGTCAAGGCGTGGCGTATCGTCTCTTCGTCGATGGGCGGGCCCTGTTTCAGCAGGGCATAAAGACTGATCAGCATTCCCGGAATGCAATAACCGCACTGGACGGCCCCCTGCTCCACCAGTTCGGTCTGGAGGCGGATCATGAGGTCATCGCCCAGCAGGCCCTCCAGGGTGGTCACGCGGCTCCCGTTGACGCGCGCGGCGGGCACCACACATGAGTTGACCGGTTGACCATCCAGTAAAACAGTGCAGGATCCGCAGTCGCCGGTTTCACAACCCAGCTTGACCGAAAAGGCACCTGACGCTCGTAAGGCCTGGAGCAGGGTCTGTCCCGGGGCCACTTCCCAGTCCGTTGCGGTTCCGTTGAGATTGAGTGAGATGTTCACGCCGCTCCATCCTGGCTGTTGTCCCCGTCGTCCGAAAGAATCCGCGTCACCAGACGCCTTGTCAGTACGCTCACCATATCCCGGCGGTACTCGGCCGAAGCCCGGTGATCATCAAGGGGATCACATTCCCCCGCGGCGATGGCCGCCACATCACCCATGACATCGGGGGTGATCGCCGCGATCTCCTGCCCCGTCAGCATCGTTTCGGCCAGGGACGCACGCATGGGGACCGGAGCCACCGCGCCCAGGGCTATCCGGGCTTCCTGGATCCTGCCGTCATCCACACCAAGGGCCACGGCGACCTGCACGAGGGAAATGTCCTCGGCCGTCCTGGTCAACTTGTGCGAGGCGCAGCGCCAGCCGGCACACTCTCCGGGCAGGGCCACTCCCACCAGAAGGCGGTCTTCAAGGACCGTCAGACGAGGGCCCACGAAAAAATCCGTCAGTGGCAGACTTTCCTGGTAATCTTCGTCGGCAATGTAGCAGGTGGCGTCCAGGGCGAGCAGAACGGGCGCCATATCGGCGGAAGGAAGAGCATTGCAGAGATTGCCGCCCACCGTGGCGGTCGAACGGACAGGACGGTTGCCGCACTGGGAGGCAGCCATACTCACGGCTCCTCCGGCAAAACCCGTCACGAATTCGTTGCCCACGAGTTCTTGAAGAGTCGCCGCGGCGCCGAGAAAAAGATCTCCACCCGGGGTGCGGGCAACGTCTCCAATCCCGGCTCTATTGATGTCGACGACAAAATCGCAGGCCGGATGCTCCAATAGCATATCCGTTCCACCGGCGATGTAGGCCCCCTTGCCCGGTCCCTTTCGCATCAGGGCGACCGCCTCGGCGGGGTTCGTGGCAATCCGATACTCCTGCAGTTTCCACATGGGGATGCTCCTTTCCATGTAGCCATGCCCGTTGGTCCGAGTATACTGGGACATGATAATCAGGCAAGAATTTGCCGGCCCGTCAGGTGGAGAATTAAAGATGACCGAATCCAGCCATTTCCTGATAAAGAACATCGGCACCCTTGTGACCATGAACCAGGATCACGAAGTCCTGACCGATGCCTGGGTCGCGGCCACCGACGGAATGATCACCGCCGTGGACCAGGGCCCGGTCCCGGTCCAGATCGGCGAAGTGCCCGTCGAACAATTCACGGTGTATGACGCGGCCGACTGCCTTGTCCTGCCCGGCTTGATCAATACCCACCACCATCTCTTCCAGACCCGGACCCGCGCCTGGCGCGGCGCGATCGACAGCGAACTGTTCGACTGGCTGAAAACCCTTTATCCCGTCTGGGCCGAACTGTCGGACGACGATTTTTACCGGGCCGCCGTGATTGGGTTCCGTGAGTTGATGCGCTCGGGCTGCACCCTGACCACTGACCACCACTACCTGTTCCCCACGGGCGCCTCGCCTCACCTGATCGACATCACCATCGAAGCGGCCGCCGAGGTCGGTATCCGTTTCCATCCCACCCGCGGTTCCATGAGCCGATCGGTCAAGGACGGCGGCCTGCCCCCCGACTCGGTGGTCCAGGACCCGGAAACAATCCTGGCCGACAGTGAACGGGTGATCGGCAAGTGGCACGATCCGAAGCCCGGCGCCATGGTGCGCATCGCGCTCGCGCCCTGCTCCCCTTTTTCCGTGAGTGACGAACTGATGCGGGATACGGCGATACTGGCCCGGGAACACGGGGTTCGCCTGCATACGCATCTGGGTGAGACAAAGGACGAAAACGACTATTGTCACGACACTTACAAGCAGCGTCCTTTGGATTTTCTTGAGTCGGTGGGCTGGTTGGCAAGCGACGTGTGGCTGGCCCACGGCATCTGGTTCACGGATGAGGAAATTGCCCGATTGGGTAGCGCGGGTGTGGGCATCGCCCATTGTCCGACCTCCAACATGAGACTCGGTTCGGGTGTGTGCCGGGTCAGGGACCTACGCGCCGCCGGATGCCCGGTTGGCCTGGCCGTCGATGGCTCGGCCAGCAACGACAGTTCGAACCTGCTGGCGGAACTGCGACAGACCCTCCTGCTTCACAGGGTTACCGGCGGCGCGGCCGGCATGACCGTGAACGAGGTGCTGGAGATGGCCACCCTCGGCGGCGCCGGATGCCTTGGCCGCACCGACGTTGGAGCGGTGGAACCGGGCCGGGCCTGCGATCTGGCGGTCTTCGATCTGGAAGCTGTCGGCTATGACGGGGCCGACGACCCCGTGGCCGCTTTGCTGCTCTGTCATCCCGAACCCGCCCGGGCCGTGGTCGTTGGAGGGAATATCATAGACATCTCATAGGTTTGAGAGTAGGTTATCCCGGAAATTCAAACGGAAGAACTATCTCCTCGAAAGGAACTGCCGATGAAGGGTTTGAAATGGATCGCGATGTTCGGCCTGATGGCCCTCCTGCTGACTGCCGTTGCCGATGATGCCCTGGCCCAGCGACGGGGCGGTGGCCCCTCGCAAAAGCAACAACCCGCCGGTTTCACGCCCTTTTTGGAATTCAGCGCCACGTACGGGTCCATGTGGGGCGGGAATATCGATCTCACTTACGGAATCAATTCCAGAAAGATTCGAACCGGCACGGGCCCCAGCTATGCTTTTGCCCTGGCCTACAACCTGCACCCCATGCAGGCTGTCGAGTTCAGCTACACCCGTCAGGAAGGCAGCCTGGACCTCGACTACAAGGGTCTCAGGACCCTGACCGACATGTCGGTGAACTTCTGGCATTTAGGATCAATTCGATATTTGACACCTCCAGGCAAGGTCAGGCCCTTTGTGATGCTCGGCCTGGGCGCGACCTATTTCAGCCCCGAGGAATCTACCTTCCTCCTCGACGAGGGTGATCCCGACACTTTGATTCATACCCAGTCCTCGACCAAGTTCTCATTCAATTTGGGCTTAGGCGTAAAATCCTACTTCGGAAAAGCGGAAAAGATCGGGATCCGGGCCTCGTTCAAGGTCATGCCCACCTTTTACAATACATGGGGCGGGATGTATTTCGGCTCAGGCGGAGCCGGGCTCACCTTCTCCGGCAACGCCATCTGGCAGTGGGAAGCGGCTGCTGGACTGACTGTTAAATTCGGTGGGTGATAGACGGTAGATGTCACTTACTATTTTTAATGACCCGGGCCTTTCGGTCCGGGTCTTTTTTGTGGTATCAGACCTGAGGCGGTGACGGCCACTGCTTGATGTACAGGTCCTGTTGCGGGAAGGGAATGACAATGTCCGCGGCCGCCAGGGCCTTGTAGACCCGGGTGTTGATTTCATCCCGGACCCTCCCGCGAAAAACGGGGTGCTTGATCCAGATCAGAATCTGGAAATCGAGGCTCGACTCCCCCATCTCGATGAAACGCACCACCGGGGCCTGATCATCGCTGGCATGGGGAACGCCTTTGGCACATTCGAGCAGGATCTCCCGCACCTGATCCACATCGCTGCCGTAGGCAACGCTCGCGTTCACCCTCACCCGCATCCTGGGCGACGGACCACTGGATTCGTTTACGATCTTGGCGTTGCCGATCACCGCGTTGGGCACGGTGACCTCGACGTTGTCTCGGGTCAACAGGCGGGTCGAGCGCATGCCGATCTCGGTGACCACTCCCCGTGTTTCACCATCGATGATGATGTATTGGCCCACCTTGTAGGGCGCGTCCATCAGGATGAAAATACCCGAAATGAAATTGGCCAGTGTGTCCTTGGCCGCAAAACCGACCGCGATGCCCATGACCCCGGCGCTGGCCAGCCAACTGGTCAGATTCACGTGCCAGGCCGCCATGATCAGATAGGTCATCAACCCGAAAAGGGTGACCTTGTAGATGAACTGGATCAGGGGCAGGGTCTGGGGTTGGATCCACTGGTACCTGTCCGCGTTCGCGCTCAATTTCCTGAAGACGATGCTACCGATACCGTTCAGAAAACGGCCCCAGATCAGCACCATCAAGGTGGCGGTGAAGCTGGAGACCACCGAATCGATCCGTTCAGCCTGGACAAAATCCAATGTCGCGATGTGTATGCCCTGCAGAACAACTGTCCGCAGAATCGCCGGCCACAGGTATTCGAAGATCCTCTCGTCGACATCGGAGGAAGTTTTCCGGGAAAGCCGGAACAGCAGCGGCATGACCAGAATGCGCAACAGCAGGGCAATCACCACGGCCACGCCAATGATGATCGCCACGCGCCAATACTGGTTCTGCAGGTGGGCGTCGAGCCAGAAGTTGATCTGTTCCACGTTCTATTCCTCCGGAATGGCCGGTCTGACCTTCAACACTTTTTCCTTACGGATCTCCACCGTGCCCG
>JAGLCY010000236.1 GCA_023270185.1 Candidatus Krumholzibacteriia bacterium
TTGTCCAGGTCGGGTTCGCTGCCGATCCTGTCCTGGATCAATTCGGTCCAACCGATGATGCCGGTCAACTGGTTGTTGAAATCGTGGGCCACGCCGCCGGCCAGCTTTCCGACGGCCTGGAGCTTCTCGGACTGGCGGAGCTGCTCTTCCATGACTTTGCGGTCGTCGATGTCGCGGACCACCGCCAGGATCCGGTCCTTGCCGCCGATTTCCGTCAGTCGCAGGGATACCTCGACCCAGAAGTGCACTCCGTTTTTACGCCGGGCCATCCACTCGAACACCTGAGGCCCTTCCTCGACCGCCCTCTTCATGTGTGTCTGGGTGTGTTCGGACGTGTAGGGCGGGGCCCCGATCAAGGTGCCCTCATAGGAAGTTGCCTCCAATTCCTCGCGGTCGAACCCGAAAATTTCGAGCATCCGGTCGTTCACATCCAGGATGGTTCCGGTGGCCGCGTCGTGGATAAAAATGGCGTCACTGGAAGTATTGAAGATCTCGCGGTAATTGCGTTCGCTGATGTGGGCGCGGACCAGGGTTTCCTTCATCCCCACCGTCAGCAGGCGCATGCTGATCGCGGCCCCCAGGGAGATAATGAACAGGATGGCGATGTCCGCGGTTTCCCAGAGACCGTTGTATTTGTTGGCGATGATCCCATGATAGTCGAGGATGCCGATGGACACGATTGCGGCAAGCACCAGGCCGGTAATTCCGTAGAAGAGCACCCTGCTCAGGACAAGGCTGCCCAGGGCGATGGTCACCGGCAGGATGATGATGGTGGCGTCATGGATGCCGTCCCCGGTGACCACTCCACCCAGGGAAAAAAAGATGATGGCGATCAGGGCCAACAGGCTGGCCGCCCGGGGATGTCCGCGTCTCTGAATGAGGATGACGGCTGCAAAGGAGATCGCCGATCCCAGGGCCAGCTTCCATGATATTTCCCAGCCGGAGATGATGGACAGGATCAGGATGGAGATGGATCCCAGAAAAAAGGCCAGGAACAAGCGGCTCAATGTCCTGTTGATGCGCGCGGGATCTTCAAAGACGAAGATTTCCGAGGTGATTTTCAGCCCGGGTCGCTGATGCTTTTCCATCGTTTCTCCTGAAGGAGGGTGCTTGTCCAGGGTGCCGGGTGGCAGCCAAGATAGCCCAATCCAGACGATTTGTTCCCAAATTCCGGTTATTCAAGCTTGTCCGACGGTTGTCCGGCCCTTATCCGGGTGCTATCATATCTTCTCCCGGTGCAGGAAAATTCCCGTCTTCGTGAAGGAACGACCATGTCCGACCAGAAAATATCCTCACTGCTGACCGGCGCCGTGCCGGTGGGCGATCAGGTCACCATCAAGGGTTGGGTGCGCACGCGGCGCGACTCCAAGGCCGGCCTGAGTTTCATCCAGGTCCATGACGGCACCTGCTTCGACACCATTCAGGTGGTGGCCCAGAATGATCTGTCCAACTACGCCGACGAGATCCAGAAGTTGAGTGCTGGTTGCGCGGTGATCTGCACCGGTGAACTGGTCGAATCACAGGGGAAGGGGCAGAGCGTGGAAATCCAGGCCGCCACCATCGAAGTGGTGGGCTGGGTCGAGGACCCCGAGTCCTACCCCGTGCAGCCCAAGCGGCACAGCTTCGAGTTCCTGCGCGAGGTGGCCCACCTCAGGCCGCGCACGAACACCTTTGGCGCGGTGGCCAGGGTTCGCAACTGCCTGGCCCAGGCGACCCACAGGTTCTTCCACGA
>JAGLCY010000237.1 GCA_023270185.1 Candidatus Krumholzibacteriia bacterium
GCGAGGATTTTTTCGGCCGGGAAACCTTTTTGACCGTCAGCGGCCAGCTCAACGTGGAGTGTTTCAGCAACGCTTTGACCCGCGTCTACACTTTCGGGCCGACCTTCCGCGCGGAAAATTCGAACACCAGCCGGCATCTGTCGGAGTTCTGGATGATCGAACCCGAAATCGCGTTTGCCGACCTGAACGACGACGCCGATCTGGCCGAGGACTATCTGCGCTACATCTTCAAGGCCGCGTTGAACGAACGCGCCGACGACATGGCGTTTTTCGCCCAGCACATCGAAAAAGAAGCGGTCACGCGGTTGGAAAAATTCGTGGACAGCAGCTTCGAGCGCATGGATTACACCGACGCGATCAAGGCCCTGGAAAAAGCAAAAATGAAGTTCGAGTTCCCCGTCACCTGGGGCATGGACATGCAGTCCGAACACGAACGATACCTGTGCGAGGAGCTGTGTGAGCGTCCCGTCGTGGTGATGAACTATCCCAAGGACATCAAGGCTTTCTATATGCGGTTGAACGACGACGGGAAAACCGTGGCGGCGATGGATGTTTTGGCGCCGGGCATCGGCGAGATCATCGGCGGCAGCCAGCGCGAGGAACGTCTGGAGGTCCTGGACGCCCGCATCGCGGAAATGGGACTGGAGAAGGAAGAGTACTGGTGGTACCGTGACTTGAGGAAATATGGAACGGTGCCGCACGCGGGATTCGGTCTGGGTTTCGACCGGGCCGTGAACTACGTCACGGGGATCAAGAACATCCGGGACGTCATCCCCTTCCCGCGGGCCCCGAAAATGGCCGAATTCTAGTCGAACCACCAACAGCATTCCGACCGGATGGATCCGATCGGCCGGATCAGCAGGAGAAGATCAATGGAGTGGAAGAGAGATACCTACCGTATCAGCGACGACAAATCCGAACTCGACATGTTCTACATCGGGCCCGCCCTGCAGCAATCCTATTGGGCGGCTGGACGGCCCCTGGAGATCATCGAGGAATCGATCAGTAATTCACTGACCCTGGGTCTTTTCGCCGAGGGACGTCAAATCGGTTTCGCCCGGGCGGTCACGGACAAGTGCACCTTCGCCTGGGTTTGTGACGTGATGGTTCATCCGGATTACCGGGGCGTGGGGCTGGGCAAGTGGCTGATGGACTGCCTGTCGGAACACCCGGACGTGGTGAACGTCAGCCAGCAGTTGCTGCGGACCCGGGACGCCCACGGGCTGTACGAGCAGTACGGTTATACCGTGTGCGACGCGATGGTGAAGAAGATCGACCGGGATTGAACCCGTCGTCCTAGGAGGAAGCGGCTTTCAGGGCTTCTTCCTGTGTTTCGTAGACGTCGAAAATGTTTTCCAGCTGTGAAATGTAGAAGATGCTCAGCACGCGTTCCTTGACGTTGCATATCCTCATGGAACCTTCGGCGGCCTTGATCGAGTGGTAACCGGTGATGAGGATTCCCAGCCCTGTGGAGTTGATCCAGGGCACGCCGGACATATCGAGAATGATGTTCTTGTAGCCCTCTTGGATCAGTTCGGTGATCTCTCCCTTGAACTTGTCGAAATCCGGTCCGCCCATGATCTTGCCGGACAGTTCCAGAACCATGACGTTGTCTTTGGGGCTTTTCTTGATCTTCATTCTCTATCCTCCGGTAGTGTAAAGTCGGCCCTCAGGAAAGCGCGTTGTAGAGGCGCCGTTTGATCTTCTTGGTCGGTGTCTTCTCGAACTCCTCGTACAGAACCTTGAGCCGGGCGATCTGGCTGAAACCTGGCAGTTTCACGTTCAGGGATTTGCGATTTTCTTCCATCAGGGTTTCTACCTGCTTGCCCTTGAGGCAGGCCCTGTCCACGGATTCCAGATCGGGGTAGACCAGGGCCAGCAGCTTGCCGTCGTTCTCGAGGATCAGCGATTCCTCCACGCAGGGCAGGTTGTTCAGCTGGGACTCGATCTCCTCGGGATAGACGTTCTGGCCCGACGTCGTCAGGATCATGTTCTTCGAACGCCCCGTCAAGTAGAGGTGACCCTCTTCGTCCAGGCGGCCCAGGTCGCCGGTCATCAGCCACCCTTCGGGATTGATGGTTTCGGCGGTGGCCTCCTCGTCATTGTAATAACCCAACATAAGGTTCTCGCCGCGGACCTGCACCTCTCCGATGCCCGTGTTGGGGTCGGGCTTGTGGATCCGGCCCTCGAGGTAGGGAATGATCTTGCCTACGCTGCCCACCGGAGGGAGCTCATCGTATACGGTGTAACTCATCAGGGGACCGCACTCGGTCATGCCGTAACCGCAGGTCATGCGCAGGCCGATCTTCCGGAAGAAGTCCTCTATGTCCTTGTTGATGGCCGCGCCCCCGATGACCATTTCCTTGAACCGACCGCCGAAGACCTCGTAGATCTGATCGTGTATCTTCTTGTACACCAACTTGTTGATGCCAGGTACCTTGAGCATGAGCTTGACCTTGGGCGTCTCCAGGATGGGCTTGATCCGGTTGCGGTAGATCTTCTCGATGACCAGCGGCACCGACATCACGTACACCGGCGGGTGAGCAGCGAAGGCGGCCACCAATACCTTGGGGGTGGGGATCTTTTCGATATAGGTGATATGACAACCGGCGGCCATGGGCGCCAGGAAATCGAAAGCGCAGCCGAAGGCGTGGGCCAATGGCAGAAAGGAAACGACGTTGTCGCCAGGGGCCAGTTCGATGCAGCTGAGAAAATACAGGATGTTGGCGATCAGCGCGTTGCCGGTCAGCATCACGCCCTTGGAAAATCCGGTGGTGCCGGACGTGTAGACGATGGCGGCCATGTCCGCGTTGGAGACCTGCGGGAACCGGACCTTGTGGTCGGCCAGCATGGTCTCGTACCGCTCGCGATAGCCGGCCTCGGCCGCGTCGACCACGCCGGGCAGTTTCTTGTCCCGCGACCAGGCCAGGGAAAAATCGCCCAGGTGGAAGATGCCCCGCAGGGATTGCATCTTATCCTCGTCGAGCCGGTCATGAATGGAATCCGGGACAAACAGCAGCTTGCATTCCGAATGCCGGACCAGGTGCTCGATCTCGGCGCTTTTGAAATCCGGCAGGATGGGCACGATGACGGCCCCGCAGGTGACGGCCGCCAGGTAGGTTACACACCAGTTGGCGGAGTTGCGACCGGCCAGGCCCACCCGGTCGCCTTTTTTCAGGCCGGCTTCCGCGATGATGTAGTGGATCCTGAAAATCCGGTGGGCAAGCTCACCGTAGGTAATTGTTTCGCCGTTCAGATCGCTGAAGCAGGACACATCCCAATGCTTGTTGATGGATGCGCCAATGGTATCGACGAAATTTTCCTTGAGCATCTTGTTCCTTTATCGAATGAAACGGGAAAAAAGGCCGGGCGAGCAGTCGGACCGGTGAGCGACCGTCGATCCACTATACCCAAGATGAGTCCCCTCGACAAGACAGAGCTTCAAGACCCTTCCGGCGGTCCGTCTGAATCGGGATGTGGTCGCCACAAGGCGCGCGGATCCGGGAAGAACCTGGGCACTCGGTGGCGGTAGGCGGCGTAAGCGGCTCCCAACTCCTTCAGCAGTTTGCGTTCCTCCAATTCAGTGCCGATCAGGGTGTAGAACAGGAAGACCAGGCGCCAGACCAGGTTGATATCGGTGTAGGGCAGGCAGAAAACCAGGAAAATGAGGGTTCCGGTATACCAGGGGTGGCGAATGATGCCCAGAATCCCGGTCGACCGGAATGGGGCCTCCCGGGCCGGATTTCCTCTCAGATAATCCAGAGCCTGGGTCATCCCGAGGAAGGATCGGTTGTCGTAGCTGCGGGTCCCGAGCCAGAAAAGGAACATTGCCTCGGTCACACCCAACCACCGCACCCAGGTCCACCAGCCGGGCCACGCGAACAAGGTCACCGTCGGCAGGGTCATGATCCAGATCATGAGCACACCCAGCGACAGGGTGCTGAATACCACATAGACGAGGCGGTTGAATACGTGGTAACGAGGAAAATGGCGCCGCACCAGGTCGCGCCAGCGGTGACTCACGAACCAGCTGTGGAATATGCACCAGAGGGCGGTCCAGACACCGACGGGAATCAGATCAGCCGATAGATCCTGCAATAGGATTGTCTCCGTTGGGCTTTGGCCGTATGTTCAAGACATTGTGACAACACGGCAATAAGGGGGCTACTCTGTTGTATTTTACCCGAATCCTTTTGGTTGGACTCTGCGCCTATCTAAGCACCTCATCCTTTGCAATGCAATCTCCGGAGCAGTTGAAGGAACAATGGCTGGAGGTGGGAACCGTTCAGGAATGGATGGATCTGGACGCCGTCTTCTACCGGTCTTCCGAAAGAAGAATCTGGAATACGGAAAACAAGGTGATTGCGGATCAGCAGTTGATCTATCGCCGGACGTTTCGTTACGGTGCCGCGATGCCGGCGACCGATCTCGCGTCCTGGCGGGAAATGCCATCGGAAGACCAGGCTCGTCGTACCGAACTGGCCTCCAAAACCCTGAAGCCCGTCATCCGTTTTCTGGACCAATTGCAAAGGTGGGCCAGCAATTTCCAAGCGAGTGGAAGCTCAAGCTGGGGCCGACAGAGTGCGGAGGACGTTCTCCCTTTGTGCATGGAGAGCCTCAACACCGCCGTGCAGTTGGATCCGTCCAATCCTCTGACCTGGCATCTTCTTGGGTACTTCTCGACCTGCGTGGGCGATGTAAAACGGGCGCAGGGGGCTTTCGCGGGGGCGGAAGAGGCTCTGGCGATGCTTCCGGATGACGCCCTGCCCGAGGTTCGACGCAGGCTGGCCCTGGACCAGACATGGCTGCACCGGGACCAGGGGACTTTCCATCGAGCCCGGATCCATTTGCAGGCGGCAGAGGATCTCGGAGGGAAAAGCCTGGAAACGGTTCTGTTGAGGGGACTGATCGCCGCCCAGGCCGGCGATGAGGCTGAAGCGCGACGCCTGGCCGGGGAACTTCGCAGCGTCAAGATACCAAGGCACAACAGCTATTCCGGCAGAAACCCCGAATACTGGAACAAAGGGGCATCGGATTTCGCCAAATCCTGGATCATGGCCCTGGTTTGGATCGGTGTCGGCGATTTTGAAATGGCTCAGCTCTCCTTCAAGCAGTTCTCCTTCCATGACAGGTATCCTTTCGCCCACCATTTCTGGAACGACGCCGGTGGCATCTACATGCGGACCGGGCGTCAGGACCTCGCGCCGAGCGCCTGGTATCTGGCCCATCAATGGGTGCCCTATCAACCTTTTTTCGTGCACCGGCGGTATGGCTGGGAGAACCGGGCGCTGACGGGAATCGACGGCGTGACCCTGGACTATGCCGGTTTCAACCAGTTCTACCTGGTCGGCGACCGGCTTTCTTTTGCCTGCAGATACACGACCGCCATGGAGACCGCCGGCAGTGACGAGGACCGCATGAACCTGGGTGTCGCCGCCATCTCCCAGCTGGAGATATGTCGGCGGACCGGATTCCTGCCGGGCCATGCC
>JAGLCY010000238.1 GCA_023270185.1 Candidatus Krumholzibacteriia bacterium
TGCACGGTGAACCTGACCGCCAGCCGGATTTCCCTGAAGGACATGCGCAAGATCCGTGTCTTCCAGGAAGGCACCTACATCTCCGCCGATTGTGCCACGCGGGAAAACGTCATCGCCACCAGCACGCCTGTCGAAGGCGCCGAACCCCGGGTCGTTCCCGAGCTGATGAAACACGGAGAGACGGATAACCTCCGCGAGGAGTTGCTGTCCTTCATCAGGGCGGTCAAGGGGGAACACCCCGTCGAGGTGACGGGTCAGGAAGGCAGGGACGCCCTGGCAGTGGCGATCGAGATCAACGAAGCCATCGCGGAGCAGTTGAGCCGCAAACGGGCATGATCAGCCCCCCTTACCGATATACGGCCATTGCCTTGGTGGCCGGAGCGATGTTGCTGAGTGCACTATTCTTCTACAGCAGCAACCGCTGTCCCGACGACGCTTTTATTTCGTTGCGCTACGCCAGAAACCTGGCCGAGGGTGAAGGCCTGTGCTTCAATCCCGGCGGAGAAAGGGTCGAGGGCTTCTCCAGCCCCTTGCATGTCATGCTGATGGGCGCAGCCATCTTTTTGGGCGCAGACCCCCTGCAGGTCAGCCAATTTTCGTCCATCTTTGGAGCGGTCCTGTGCGTGGTGGCTGTCGCCTGGTGGGGCCAGCGGCGGCTGGGCTTCTGGTGGGGCACTTTTGCCGCCTTGGCCGTCGCCCTCAACCCCAGCGTCGGAACCTGGGCACGGGGCGGGCTCGAATCCACCATCTTCATGGCTCTTGTGGTGATGGCGCTGATTGCCGCGGCAGAGGAAAAATGGAAAACCATGGCGATTTTAGCCGGGTTGCTGGCCCTGACCCGACCTGAAGGCCCCCTGTACTGGCTCCCCCTTTTCCTCTACGCGCTTTTTGTCCTCCGCCGCGACTACCGGGCGCTCCGCACCCCGATCCTGTTGACGCTGGGAACATATCTGCCATGGTTCATTTTCCGGGTCCTGTATTTCCACGACATCCTGCCCAACACCTATTACGCAAAAATGGACGGCGTACGCGCCGCCCAGACCCGGCGGGGTCTGGACCTATCTGGGCGAGTTCCTCGTCAGGAGTGAAATCCTGATTCCCCTGATCCTGATAGGGTTGGCACTTTTGGCGATCGGATTCAGTCGACGGTCACTGACGAGTTTTTTCCGGGCGTGGCCGGCCGCGGCTACAGGACTTGCCGTCGCTTCGGTTGTTTTCGTCCTCCTGGCCGGAGGCGATCACATGAATCATTTCAGGTTTCTGCTGCCGGTGATCCCCTTGGTCATGCTGCTGGGAGCCTGGTCGATAAGCCAACTGGCCGAAATGGTCCCACACCGCTCGGCACGGACTGTTGTGATTGCATCTCTTGGATTTGTATTCCTGTCGCAGCCGGTCCGCATCGCAAGTCATGACCTGCGCCATCCCAATTTTCCACTGGACCGGCCCATCGGGCTTGTCGAACCATTGGACAACTGGCCCAAACCCCGGTTTTTCAAACTCGGGATCGAATTGAAAAAGGTGCTGCCGCCCGACACCGTCATCGCGGTGATTCCCGCCGGGGCCATTCCCTATGCCAGCGAGTTGACCACCATCGACATGCTTGGCCTGAACGACCGGCGCATCGCCAAACAGCCCGGTGTCTCCATGGGTTCCGGACGCATGGGACATGAAAAAGGAAACGGCGCCCTTGTCCTGGACCGCCGACCGGATGTCATCATGATGCGCAATCAAATCAATCCAATACCCGGCGAGCCATCACAACCCGACAGCACCGACTTTTTCTATATGCCCATCAGGGAAATCTGGGAAACGGAATCTTTCCACCTGGATTATGAACCGTTTGTCGTGAAGGTTGATGAAAAGGCGACCTACACCCTCCACCGTCGCCGGTCAACCAGTCCCTGATCCATCCAGACCCA
>JAGLCY010000239.1 GCA_023270185.1 Candidatus Krumholzibacteriia bacterium
CGGAAAGGGCAGCCGGTTTCGTGACGCCGACCTCGATCCCGAAACTGCAGAAGCCGTGTTCGTCAGGCGGGCTGAGCACGACCATGGCGCAGTCCAGCGGAATGGCGCCCCGGCGGAAAAGACGGGGCATCTCGTGCAGGTGGACGGGAACGTAGTCCGCGCGCCCCTCATTGACCGCGTCGCGGGTATTGGACCCGACGAAACAATCATTGAGACGAAAATGTCCCTTCATGTCGTTCGCGATGTACGGGGCTTCACCCAGGGTCAAATGGTGGATGATCTCGACATCCTGCAGTTCCTCGGCCATGTCGGTCAGGGCGGTGATCAGATCATGGGGCGCGGCACAGCCCGAACCCATGTAGACCTTGTGGCCGGATTCCACCACCCGGACGGCTTCGGCGGCGCTCTGGAGACGGGACCTGTAAAGGGTCATCCAGGTCATGAGCCGGACCCGCCGCAGGCCTTGCTCACAGACACCGCTTCACAATCACGCGCCATGGCCAGACCCCAGTGGGTGATGTTCCCGTCCAGGACGTTGACCCCACGGGCAAGCGCGGGATTCGCGCCCAACACTTCCGCCAAGGGAGCCGACGCCACCTCCGATACGTAAGGCAGAATGGCGTTGCTCAGCGCGTAGGTCGCGGATCGGGCCACAAGGCTCGGCAGGTTGGGTACGCAGTAGTGGGTGATCCCGTCGACAACGTAGGTGGGGTCGGAAAGCCTGGTCGGCCGACTGGTCTCGAAACAGCCTCCCTGGTCCACGGAAATATCGATGATCAGGCTCTTGTCGCGCAGCAGGCCCACCATTTCCTTGGTCACCAGATGCGGTGTCCGGGCACCCGGAATCAGAACCGCCCCGACCACCACGTTGGCGTAGGACAAGACCTTACGCAGGGTCGCTTCATTGGCCTGAAAGGTGGTGACCTGACCGGGGAAGGTCCAATCGATCTCGGAAATCCTGTCGAAATCACTATCCAGCAGGGTGACTCGGGCGCCGGCTCCCACGCAGGCCCGCACGGCGTTGCGGCCGACGATCCCGGCTCCTATCACCACCACCTCGGCCGGCGGAACGGCCGGAGCCCCTCCCAGCAGGATCCCCTGACCACCATGATCGGTTTGCAGATACCGGGAGGCGATCTGGGGCACCATGCGGCCCGCGATCTGGGACAGCGGGCGCAGCACCGGAAGTTGGCCCTGCTCATCCTGGATGGTCACGAAATCGATGGCCGTGCAGCGACGCTCCAGCAGGATGTCGACAAGACGGGGATCAGCCACGGCCAGATGCATCACCGACATGAGGATCTGTTCGGAACGGATCAGCGGATATTCATCGGGGACGGGCGGGTTGACCTTGACCACGATGTCGGCACGGCCATAGATCTCGTCGAGGCTATGCAGGATGCGGGCGCCCGCGGCATCGTACTGCTCATCCGTAAAGCCGCTGCCGGCGCCGGCGTTTCTTTCGACAATGACTTTGCTGCCGCGATCGACCAGGTTGGCCACCGCGCGAGGAGGCAACCCTACCCGGAATTCGTCCACCGAACGCGAGCGAGGAATACCGATGATCATGTTATCTCCGCCCTGCGCGGGCCATGGGATTCCAGGGCCCGGTCAGCGTGTGGTGTCAGGCCTTCTTGACGAAGTCGTAACCCCGGCGGAAGGCTTCCATGTTCATGTCGATGAGACTCTTCTTCTTGATGATCGCCCGCAACGTCGACTCGCAGAATTCCGGAGTGAAGGCGTCGGTTGCCGCGACCAGGGCGCCGAGAATCACGACATTGGCAACCTTGGGAGTACCCACCTCATCGGCGATGTCGCTGGCGGGGATCGCAACCACATTCAACCGTTTGGCGTCAGCATTTCCCTCCACCACCGTCGAGTCGATGATGATGGTTCCGCCATCCACCACATCCTTTTCGAACATGTCGAGGGAGGGTTGGTTCATGACAACCAAAACGTTGGGATGGTCAACCAGGGGTGTCCCGATGCGATCGCTCGACAGGTTGACCGAGCAATTGGCCGTACCACCGCGCATTTCCGGACCGTAGGCCGGGAACCAGCTGACGTGATGACCACCGCGCATACCGATCTGCGACAGGAACAGCCCCAGGGTCAGGATACCCTGTCCACCGAACCCGGCGAATTTGCAGTTCAGATCCCCGGGAAGCACGGTCGGCTCGATATCACCGACAGCGCTTTTCATCCGGTCCAGGTAGACATCGACCTTGGCCTTGTCGAAAGCCTCGAAGTGGCGTTTCCAGGCGTCCTCGTCCTGGTTGTCACTCTCGTCCTTGAATACGCCCAGTGGGAATACCTTGAGCATGTCGTCGATCAGCCAGTCACGGGCCGCAACCGGGTCCATCTTCCAGCCGGTGGGACACGCCGACACGATTTCCACGAAACTGTAACCCTTGCCTTCGGCCTGGATGCGCAGGGCTTTCTTGATGGCCTTGCGGGCCTTCATGATGTGCTTGCTGTTGCCGATGGCCACCCGTTCGATATAGGTCGGTGCGGGCAGGGTTGCGAGCATCTCGCACATGCGAATGGGGTTGCCGTGGATATCCTCCTTGCGCCCCAGAGGCGTGGTCGCTGACCGCTGACCGATCATCGTCGTGGGAGCCATCTGCCCGCCGGTCATGCCGTAGATGGCATTGTTCACGAAAAACACCGTGATGTTTTCCCCGCGGTTTGCCGCGTGGATCGTCTCGGCGGTGCCGATGGCGGCCAGGTCGCCGTCACCCTGATAGGAGATGACGATGGCGTCAGGGTTGGTTCGCTTGACGGCGGTGCCCACCGCGGGAGCCCGGCCGTGCGCGGCCTGGAAATTGCCGCAATCGAAGTAATAATACCCGAACACCGAACAACCGACGGGGGACACGAAGACGGACCGCTTGGTCAGATCCAGTTCCTCCAATGATTCGGCGATCATCTTGTGAACGTTGCCGTGACCACAGCCCGGACAGTAGTGGGTGGCTTCCTTGGCAGGTCCGCCTTTACGCTCGAAGACCTTGTAGAAGGAGTTGGATTTTTCAAAGGTTTTCATGATTGGGTGACTCCTTCCATGATCTTGTTGAACTCGCCCAGAAGTTCCTTGCCGCCGGGCACGACTCCGCCGCAGCGTCCGTAGAAGTGGACGGGAACCTTGCCGTTGACCGCAAGCTGCACATCTTCGACCATCTGCCCCGTGGACAGTTCGACGGCCAGGAAATTGCTGGCGCTATCTGCCAGTTTGGCGATGGCCTCGGTCGGAAAAGGCCACAGGGTGATGGGCCTCAGCAACCCAACCTTGAGTCCCTGCTTGCGAGCCATGTCCACTGTGGAGTAGACGATCCTGCTGACGACACCATAAGCGACCACCACCAGTTCCGCGTCTTCGGTTTTGTACTCCTCGTACATCACCTCGCTGGCCATGATTTCCTTGTATTTGGCATCGAGTTTCAAGTTGTGGGCTTCCAGATCTTCAGCCTCCAACACGATGGAGCTGATCAGGTTGCCGGATGTCTGAGCCTTGCCCGTGACCGCCCAATCGGAATGGTCGGGCAGGTCGGTGACACCCTCGGGGATATCCACGACCTCCATCATCTGGCCTGTGATGCCGTCGGCCATGATGCAGGCCGGATTCCGGTACTTATCCGCCAGGTCGAAGGCCTTCATCGTCAGATCGCACATTTCCTGGGCACCATTGGGCGCCAGGGCAATCAACCGATAGTTGCCGTGGCCGCCGCCCTTCGTGATCTGGAAATAATCGGCCTGCTCGGGAGCGATGTTGCCCAATCCCGGGCCGCCTCGAACGATATTGACAGCAACACAGGGCAGTTCCGCACCCGCGCAGTAACTCAAGCCCTCCTGCTTCAAGCTGAAGCCGGGACTCGATGAAGCGGTCATAACACGCACACCCATTCCGGAGGTGCCGTAAACCATATTGATGGCCGACACTTCGCTTTCGGCTTGGATAAACACGCCGCCAAGGGCGGGAAAATGCAGGGCGGCCGCATGGGCGATCTCGCTGGCCGGGGTGATGGGATATCCGTAATACGCCCGGCATCCCGCCGCGAGAGCGCCGACGACGATGGCGTCGTTGCCCTTCATAAATTGTTTGGCCATGGACTTTCTCCCGTTGAGTTGGAGCGGATCAGTCTAGGGTTTGATAACGCGAATGGCGCCCGGTTCGGGACAGGCATAGAAACACAGACCGCAACCCGTGCAGTCCGCACCGGTGTAAAATGCAGGATGGTAACTGGCGCTGTTGAGCTTGTCGCTGATGGCGATGACACTCTTCGGACAAACGGCCAGACACAGTTGGCAACCCTTGCAGAGTTCCGGATTGACCTCCATGAAAGGCACGTCCAGAGCGGTTTTTTCGGTCATGGAAATCACCTCAATTTGTGAAGGTGAGAAGGCAAAAATGCTGTTACCTGTTAAACATAATAGACAACGGCACCGGCCCCAAAAAATTGTTTCCGTCCCGACGGAATCTTATTTCAGGACTTTAAATGTCTATTTTTCCGCATTTGGTCAGGAATCCCTGAATTCAGGTTTTCGTTTCTCCATAAAAGCCGAACAGCCCTCCCTGGCGTCATCGGATGAGCCGCAGATTCCAAACAAAGCCGCCTCCAAACGGCATCCGCCGGCCTGATTCATCTCCAACCCTTCGCCCACCGCCTTGAGGGCCACACGCAAGGTAAGGGTGGATTTTCCGGCCAGGGCCTCGGCGACGATACGCACCGAATCGGTAAATTCCTCGGCAGGGTAGACCTTGTTCACCAGGCCGATGGCCATGGCGTCGACAGCATTGATCATGTTTCCCAGCAGCACCATTTCCATGGCGCGGCCCTTGCCAACGAGGCGGGACAGGCGCTGCGTCCCGCCGAAGCCGGGAATCAACCCGAGACCGGTTTCCGGCAGTCCCATACGGGCCTTGTCCGA
>JAGLCY010000024.1 GCA_023270185.1 Candidatus Krumholzibacteriia bacterium
CTGGGGGAAGTGGGGCGCATCGCTTCAGGAGGCGAAAAATCCCGCATCTACCTTGGTTTGTCGGTGCTTCAGCGGCGTGACAAACAAAAGCCCCTGCAACTTTTCGATGAAATCGATGCCGGCCTCGGCATGGACAACGCGGTTCCCGTAGCGGAACTGCTGGGTCGATTGGCTGTTGATGGACAGGTGATCTGCATAACCCATCTGCCCACGGTCGCGGCTCGGGGCGACAACCACCTCAAGGTGGAGAAAATGGTTACCGGAGGCCGAACCGTTCTTCAGGTCGTTCCCATCCCCGGTGAGGCCCGCGTCGTGGAAATTGCCCGCCTGCTGGGCGGTGAAAAAAGCGGGATCAAGGGTGGTTCCGACAAGCAGGCAGCCTACGCGCGGCAATTGCTGGGACAGGGCTGACTATTTTGTTCTGAGGCGCGATGACAAGGAATTTGACGTCACCGGCTTCATGTTCCATAATTCCGCGACCACAGGTGCGCCCGTAGCTCAGCTGGATAGAGCGTCTGCCTCCGGAGCAGAAGGTCGTGGGTTCGAATCCCGCCGGGCGTACCACTCAAACCATCCGTGTGAACCATGAGCATTATTCGACTCCTCATTCTTCTTCTTCTCGGCCTGCTTGGCCGTGGTATTTATCGTGCTTTCAAGTCTTCCGGAGATTCCAGCCGGCGCGGTCCAGCTGGCGCTCCTGAAGGGTCCCCGGCACACAACGGCTCGCAAACCTCCAAGGCAACGGATGATCTGACGGAACAGGATATCAGTGATGCTGATTTCGAAGAGATCCCGTAGAAAATCCACCCTGTTCGATTCCCGGTTCCGGGATGGCAGCGGGGGTGAGTTTCCCCTGCGTCAATATCTGCGCTGCCGGGAGGATTTTTCCAGCGGGCTGGTCCATACCCTGCTTTATGTGGCTTTTGTCGTGACTCTTATTGTTTTCACCCGCACCGTCAATGATCTGTTCTTCACCCATGGGGCTGATCTGAACCCCTGGTTTCACCGGGGAGCCCTGTCCCTGATGGGACTTTTTATCCTTTCGGTTCTGCGGCGTTTGTATTACAAAGTGATGGAACTACGGGAAATACGGGCGGAAATGAGCCGTCTCAAAGAAGAATTCAGAAACCAGGGTCAATAGATTTTCCGTTCAACTGACGTTGAATTTTGCCGAAAATTCCTAGCAGGAGCATCCGCCGTGTGAGAGGTTCCGTTTCAACGGTTTTTTCCCTTCAAGCGTCTAGAGGAATAACGATGCAGCAGCTTATCAACAAACTGAAAAACAAGGAAGCCCGTCTCGGAGTTCTCGGACTGGGTTACGTGGGACTACCCCTTGCCGTTTCCTTCGCCAAGGCCGGTTTCCAGGTGACGGGTTTCGACCTGGATGAAACCAAGGTCGCGGCCGTCAATGCCGGGGACAGCTACATCATCGACATCGCCAGTGACGAACTGGCCCAAGTCGTTGAGTCCGGCAAATTGACAGCAACCACGGATTTCGCCCAGCTGGCTTCCGTTGACAGTGTGAATATTTGTGTGCCTACCCCACTGGGAAAGACCCGGGACCCGGACATTTCCTATATCCAGGCGGCCGTGGGTTCCATTGCCGCGTGCATGCACTCAGGTCTCCTGGTTGTCCTTGAAAGCACAACCTATCCGGGCACCACCGAAGAGGTCATTCTGCCTCTGCTGAGTGAAAATGGATTCGAGGTGGGAAAGGATTTTTTCCTGGCCTTCTCGCCAGAACGTGTCGATCCCGGAAACCCGACCTACCATACGATCAACATCCCCAAGGTCGTCGGCGGTGTTACTTCCAATTGCACGGAAGTCGCGCAGAATCTTTATGGCCAGGTGATGGATACGGTGGTTCCCGTCTCTTCGGTTCGGGTGGCCGAAACGGTCAAGTTGCTGGAAAATACTTTCCGCAGCGTGAACATCGGGCTTGTCAACGAAATCGCCTTGATGTGCAGCGCCATGGACATTGATGTCTGGGAAGTCATCGACGGAGCCGCCACGAAGCCATTCGGTTTCATGCCTTTCTATCCCGGCCCCGGCCTGGGTGGGCACTGCATTCCCATCGACCCGTTCTATTTGTCATGGAAAGCCAAGCAGGCAGGCTCGGAGGCGCGTTTCATCGACCTTGCCGGGCAAGTCAACAGCTTCATGCCCCGTCACGTCATCAAACTCGTCACCGGGGCTTTGAACGACCGGCGCAAGGCCGTCAACGGCAGCAAGGTGCTCGTCGTGGGCGTGGCCTACAAACCCGGCATTGATGATATGCGCGAATCACCCGCTTTGGACATTCTGGAGATGCTCGCGAATCTCGGCGCGGAAACCTCGTGGTACGATCCCCATGTGGAATCGTTGCACGCGTCGGCGGATTGGACCAAATTCGAGGAATGGTCGCCGGAAGCGGTTGCGGCCTTCGACGCGGTGGTTATCGTGACCCCTCATCCCACGGTGGATCATTCCCTTCTGTTGGGTACCGGTCCGGTGATCATCGATACGCGCAATGCCTTGAAGGGCCACAAATCTCCGGATCTGATCAAACTTTGATGAATCTGCGGACCGCTTGCGAAGGGATGATTTCGATATGAGCAAATACCTGGTGACCGGGGGCGCGGGCTTCATCGGATCTCATCTCAGCCGGGAGTTGGTGTCGAAGGGCCACAAGGTAGTGGTGCTGGACAACCTGTCCACCGGCCGAGAAGAAAATATCGCCGACATCATCGATGGCCTTGAATTCCATGAAGGGTCCATCACGGATATCGATACGGTCAAGAAGTGCTGTACGGGTGTTGACTGTGTGTTTCATCAAGCTGCTCTTCCCAGCGTTCCGCGCAGTGTGGCTGATCCCCTGACCAGTGATGAGCACAACATCGGGGGCACCCTGCGCGTGTTCTGGGGCGCTCATCAGCAGGGAGTCAGGAGGGTCGTATTCGCGGCCAGCAGTTCCATCTACGGTGACACCGAGGA
>JAGLCY010000240.1 GCA_023270185.1 Candidatus Krumholzibacteriia bacterium
GTCGTCGAATCTTGCGCGCGATTTTCCGCGTGGAGGCCGGCGTCACTTTGCCCTTCGTTTCGTCATTGACCATCATCACCGGCGCCAGCGAACAGCAGCCGATACAGGCCACGGAGAAGAGCGTGAACGCGCCATCCTTCGTCGTTTCCCCGACCTCGATGTCCAGCTCGTCCTGGAGGGTGTCCAGAAGGATGCCGGAGTTGGCGACATGGCAGGCCGTACCGGTGCACAGTCTGATAACGTTTTTGCCCATGGGTTGCAGCCGGAACTGGCTGTAGAAGGTAATGACCCCGTAGATCTTGGATTCCGGGGTTTTTGTCACCTCGGAGATGTACCTGATGGCCCGCCGCGGAATATAACCGAAATGTTCCTGCGCCGACTGGAGCAGGGGAATCAGCTCCCCGGGGGTTCCATCGTGACGCCAGAGACGATAACTGAAGTCGGTAGTGGCCATTTGCCATTTCCTTTCAAAGCCAAAGCCAGAGTCGATCGTTCAGCCGACCTGCAAAGGAGACTTCAACCCGGATCTGGCGCGGGGACGGGTCGGCAAGACTACATTTCCCTCAAATTGATGATGCTGGCCTGCTTGATCCGCAGAACGCCATCAATATTGGAAAGTTTTTCAATGATCCGGGGCGTCTTTCCGAAGGCGCCCAACTCCGAAATGATACCGATGAGCTTGTTGCCGTCATCCACCATGTCACAGACCATGACCTCATCGATGAAAAAGAGGGTGGCAAAAACCTGCTGGATATACTTGGGATCAATATCAACGATGACATAACTCTTGGTCGCCGCGGGCTTGTTCATTTTCTGGAGACGTTCGACCTTGACCGCGCTGCGGTAGACATCGATGAACTCGTTGAGGTCGCGGTCGATCTTGGGCCGGTCGACGCGAGAGACCGAAACCACCTCGACACCGTCAACATCCGCGATCTGGGCCTGCAATACTTCCATCTCCTGCTCGGAGCTTGCATGGAGGACGCAGATGATGTCGACATCTCCCCGAACGGCGTCACAGCTCATAATGCCCGGCATATTGTAAAGCTTGTTGTAGACTTCCATGGACTGGTCGGAATCCGGAATGCGTAGACTAAGATAGGAACTCATGGTTTCCCGGGTCCCGGTCCCGGTTTCCACCTTGGATTCCTCCAGCGTGGAAGCTCCGGGCTTGAGTTCGTTAAGGGCGTCCACCAGCGTGGAGATCTCGAAGGGTTTATCGAGGAAGCCGGTGTTGTGTTCCGACAGCGCCGAGAATTCCAGTTCCTCGTTCCCGAAACCGGTGATGATCAAGACAGGGAGATCCGGGTACTCGTTCTTGATGACTTTGAGAATTTTCATGCCGTCGATGTCCGGCATGAAGATATCGGAGATCAGATAGTCGTAACCGACGCCTTTTTCCCGGGAATCGTGCAGCTCATGGATCGCTGAAATCCCATCCGGGCAGGCCGTGCAGGTGTAGCCCTCCTGAGTCAGACCAAAGGTCAAGTTTCTCCGAATTTCAGCTTCGTCATCGATGATGAGAACTCGTTGACTCATTAGTTTGGCCTCCACGGGCTGAGAACGCTTTTGCACCAGGTCCTTTGACAAGTTCCTATGGCCTTGAACGGTAGTAGAATCACCCAGGGGAATCAAACATATTTCACCTAATATTCTCCCCTCGCAACGCCCTCGATGGTGGCCTTCTAAAGGTCGATGATGGTATTCTGAGTCGGATTCATGGTGGAATTTGGAATGTCCCGGAGTTAGGAATCAATTCATGGCCAAGTCACCCGGCATTAGATACACCGAACAGCCCCTCCCGGCCTACCGCCACCTTCCAGGAAAGACCCCGCACCCCACCCGCGACCCCAAGGGACACTCTTACGGCCGTCCCGAACCCGACCTGCCCGATCTCAACCACGAAGACTGGCGAAAGTGTGGCGAATACCTCTACGGCATCGATCTTTTCAACGAAGGTTACTGGTGGGAATGCCACGAGGTGCTGGAGGGATTGTGGCATGCTTCGGGTATCGGCAGCGAAGCCGCTCATGTTCTGCAGGCGGTGATCCAGTGCGGGGCGGCTCACCTGAAGGCGGCCACCGATCGGCCGGTTGGGGCGATGCGGTTGCACGATCATTCCTTGAGACACGCGCGGTGGTCGGGGTCGCGGAAACTCGGACTGGATCTTGAGGCCATGGTGCGGGATACGCGGTCCTTCCTCACGGTCGAGGGGGCGGGACCGGCGCGGTTGGTGCTGGAATTTTGATCCAGGCGGCCTGTAACCTAGGAAAAGGGTTGTGCCGTGGAAATTGTTGCTGGCCCAAAATCAGGCCAACTATTTGATGGGTTACCGGAATATCTAATGAATAGTGCTTGGATTTCGGGAGAATCCAACAGTTTTGGGGCCGATTTTGGGCCAGCAACAATTTCCACGGCACAACCTACGGGAATAGAAAATCCACTCCCGTAACGACCGAGGCGTCCCGGATCTCCACCACATCGGCGGCATCCCAGTCCA
>JAGLCY010000241.1 GCA_023270185.1 Candidatus Krumholzibacteriia bacterium
AGGCTGAATTCTTCCGCGGGAGTAATGACCATATGCGGGAACATCGGCAACCCGTTTTCACGCTCTACCCGACCACTTATCACACCGCCCAGTTCCAGAACGAGATCCAGGCCGACGATCTCCCCCGCTGTCGTGATCGTGATTGTCCGGGCCTGACCGGCTTCGGGAGCCCGATCGAACCACTGGGGCCTCCAATTCGTTTTTCCCACCCTCCACTCTTCGGACGATACGTGGACCAGGAAATTTCCCGGCCACAAATTCGGGATGGCGACGTGAGCAGAGCCCACGGACAAGGAATTCGTACGGACCAGGAGGTTCATGCTTACCGGATCGTAAAGTCGAAAATCCGCAAATCCTGGAAATTCTTCGGATGTCTCCACGAAAAAGTGGATTCCGCTTTGAATCAATTCGACATCCGTGATCGTTTGTCCGGCCTGCAGCTCGTAAACGGTGGCTTCATCGAAGCTCGGCCCGCCGATCCATTGACTGATCTTCTCCTGGGTGACCTGCAGTTTCACGGATCCCGGAAGAAAAATGTCGAAACCAAAGCTGCCGTCGTTTTCGGTATGGCGCGGCATTGAGACCGGGATTGAATCGAGGTTGACCATGGACAGCACCGGTCTTCCGGACAACCCCATTTCCAGCCAGGCCCCCGCGATTCGACCCTCGATCCGTGCCGCCTTTGCCTCGATGCCGGCTTCCACCGTAACGATGGAATCAACGCCCACTTCATACCACGGCGACTCGGCCTGATTGCGTGTTCCCGGAACCCAGAAGGTTTCCCCCGTACCCAACTCGATCTGAACCTGATATTCCCCGGGCAGGACACCCCCGATCCCGACTTCGAGGCACCCATCGGTGATCTCGGCCTGACCACCGCTCAGGTAGGTCGGCCACCGGGTCGGGTCGGTCTCCTCGCGCCGGTGTAGAATCACTTCACCCATTACGCCATTGAGGGTTTCCGACAGATCAAGCCGTAGGGACATACCCCCCAGATCGAAGTTGATCTTCATTGGAGAACCAGGACCATCAACCACTACCGTATCAGGTGGAACATTACCGTAGCCCGGCCCCGACGCAGTGTAGTCGTAGGCGGCGCCCCTCCAATCAATCTTGAGTTTGACCCGGTAGCGACCAAAAGGAAGATCCAGATGGTAATAGCCGCCATCATCAGGTTCGGTTACGAAAATCGACCCTGCTCCCCTGTCTTCAATGATCCGTTTGGCGATGATTTCGGCATCAATCGGCAGACCACCGGTGAGAACCCGACCATGGATTTGACCCGCGGGAACCCCGGGGTCACACAGATCCACGGGGTCATCACAACCGCCACAGACCAGAAAAAGGCCCATCTCCAGCAACAGGATTGAAATCCAAAAGCGACTCATGGGCCCGCCGCCTTCCATGGCTGGGGCAAATTCCAGCTGAGGCCCGTCACGGACACATGGTTTTCGATGATGATGGGCGTCGCCTCTTCGAGGTTCCCGGTCCCGGGGTACCACCAGAATTCATGCTGATATGCCTGCGTCGCCAGGAAATATTCGCCGTTGGGCAGGCCGCGAAAATTGAAGCGGCCATCTTCAAGACGCCGCCATGGATACCAGCCGGAACAGAGTGGCGCACCGTCGAAGCCAAAGAGGCCGCAGTTTACCCTCTCGGGGCGTTGCCCGTCCCAGGTCAGAATCTCCCCTTCAATGCGATCGCCCTCGACCAACTTCATCACCAGGTGCTGAATCTCACCTTCGGCCAGGTCGATGGGTATTGCATCGGCCATCATCTCGGCCCCGCCGTACCATTGAGGAGCCCATATCTCATCTTGGCAATACCCGCTTACGTGCAGGAAATATCGGCCCGGCCGAAGATTGCCGACGGGAAACGGGTTGTCCGGATTAACGTCCGGATTGTACTCGTTGCCGGCCTCGTCAAACATGGCGACCGAGGGCCGGTGGTAGGTCAGGTTACCCGGACCATCGAGCCGGACCTGGAAACCGCTTTCCACCAGGGTGACGCCGGTGATCCGGTCTCCCGGCTGAAGATCGAACACGCCTTGATCACCAATGGACGCGACCCCAAGCCACTGTTTAATCCCGCGGAAACTCGACTTGAGACGGACTTCCTGTGGAATGAAAAAATCGAAGGTGAATGAGCCGTCGGCCGAACAACCTGTTTCACCGAGAGGCTGGAGATCGACGGAAAAAGCCCGCACCCTCATTTGCCCGCCCTGAAGCTCCTGCCAACTGCCGGTGATGCTCCCGCTGATGGAGGCGTATGTGTCCCCAAGGTCTACCTCGTAAATGGTGATCCGGTCGGTATCCACCGTCAGGGAATCGGCAGCAAGGGGATCCCTTGTTCCAGGCAGGTAAAACGGACCGTTGTGCATAGGGATGCTCAAGGCCATGCTGAAGCTTCCCGGTGGCAAGACAGGGAATACGAATTCCATCCACCCATCCTGGACTTTGGCGCGCTGGCGGCCTCTTTCATTGTCCGGACCGTTGAGCCACATGGACAACTCCCTGCCTTCGAATTCGTCGGGCATGCCGACCCGGATCTCCGCGCGGTTTAGCTCAAGGTCGAACCGAAAGACACGCGGCAAAACCCTGATGACGTCTCGGGTATCGGATGAGCCCCCGCTCAATCCCCCGTCTTCAACCTCCAGCCTGTACAGGCCTGTCGGCAAATCCACTCGATACCACCCCGTCGAGTCGGACATCGTGGAGTGATATATCCTGCCTTCGTTCGCACCTTCCATGGTGCGAGCTCTGATCTCGGCCGACACCCCCTGTCCTGAAGACAGGAGATAACCCTCGAGGGCCCCAATCCCTTCCGTGGGGCACATGGTCGGCGATTCGTTTCCGCAGGAGGAGAGGATCAGGATCCCGGTCAGGATCAGCAGGCAGGCCAATCTTTTCATGGTGTGGTTTTCCATTACCGGGAATCCTTGAAGTTCG
>JAGLCY010000242.1 GCA_023270185.1 Candidatus Krumholzibacteriia bacterium
CTGTGTATGTATGCCGGGGGAGGTCGGACCACTTAGGCCAGAACCAGGTCCCGCGTATCGCGGGCAATCATCAGTTCTTCATTAGTGGGAATGATCATGATGCGAACACGCGAACTCATCTTGCTGATGATGGCCTCGTCGTGGCGGGTGGCATTCTTGAAGGGATCGAGGATGGCGCCCACCGCTTCCAGGCCCCGGCAGGCCCATTCGCGGACCAGGGAGGCGTGCTCCCCGACTCCGGCGGTGAAGATGATGGCGTCCACCCGGCCGAGGGCGACGGCATAGGAGCCGATGTATTTGCGGATGTGGTAGGCGTAGACCTCCAGGGCCAGGCGGGCCCGGTCGTTGCCGTTGGCGTATTCCCTTTCGACATCCCGCAGATCGCTGCTGATGCCGCTGATACCGACCAGCCCGCTTTCCTTGTTCAGGATTTTTTCCACCTCGGCCAGCGACAGGTCGAGGGTTCGGGCAAGGTGACCCACCAGGGCGGGATCGATGTCGCCGCTGCGGGTGCCCATCATCAGGCCTTCCAGCGGGGTCAGGCCCATGGAGGTGTCGATGGACCGGCCGCCCAGGACCGCGGCCATCGAGGCCCCGTTTCCCAGGTGGCAGGTGATGAGATTCAGGTCGGTGACATCCCGCTCGAGAATCAGGGCGGCGCGCTGGGTGACGTAGCGGTGGCTCGTGCCGTGGAAACCATAGCGTCTGATCTTGTGATCCTCATAGAGACTGTAGGGGATGGGATAGATATAGGCGCGGTCGGGCATGGTCTGATGGAAGGCCGTGTCGAACACGCCGACCATCGGCACCCGGGGCATGACGGCCCGGGCGGACTCGATGCCGGTGATGTTGGCGGGGTTGTGCAGGGGAGCCAGCGGGATACATTCCCGCAGGGCGGCCAGGACCGCGTCGTCGATCAGTACGGACCCTGAGAATTTCTCTCCGGCGTGCACCACGCGATGGCCTACGGCGCTGACTTCTTCCATCGACCCGATCACACCCTGATCGGGGTCGACCAGGGCGTTCAATACCAGTTCGATGGCGACGGCGTGATCGGCGATGGGTTGCTCGCTGACCAGGTCTTCCGCGTCGGGCCGCTGGTAGGTGTGGACGGCCTGGTCCAGGCCGATGCGTTCCACCAGCCCTTTGGCCAGCAGACGTTCCTGCCTCATGTCCAGCAACTGGTACTTGAGCGAACTGCTGCCGCAGTTGATGACCAGAACGTTTTGTGTCGGTTGACCGCTATTCATTCAGCAATCGATCCTTCATTGCCCTTCGCTCTGCAGCGCGGTGATGGCCACAACGTTGACGATGTCGTCCACGCTGCAGCCTCGTGACAGATCATTCACACCTTTGGCCATACCCTGCAGCACGGGTCCCACGGCTTCGGCCCCGGCCAGGCGCTGAACCAGCTTGTAGCCGATATTGCCGGCATCCAGGTCCGGGAAAACGAGCACGTTGGCTCGGCCGGCCACGGGGCTCTCGGGAGCCTTGCTCTTGCCGATTTCGGGAACGATGGCGGCGTCCAGTTGCAACGGGCCGTCGACTTCCAGGCCCGGAGCCATGCTTCTTACGATTTCCGTGGCCTCGATGACTTTTTCCACATCCGGTCCGGCGCCGCTGCCCATGGTGCTGAAGCTGAGCATGGCGACCCGTGGTTCGAAACCGCACAGAGCCTTTGCGGTGCCCGCGGTGGCCACGGCGATTTCGGCAAGCTGCCGGGCGTCCGGCTGGGGATTGACCGCGCAATCCCCGAAGACGAGCATACCGCTCTCTCCGAACTGCCAATCGGGTTTGACCATCACGAAGCAACTTGAAACGATGCCATCGGCGGTAGCCGTGCCCACGATCTGGAATCCGGCGCGCAGGACATTTCCGGTGGAGTTCACCGCGCCGGCGACCATGCCGTCGGCCATTCCCCGCTTGACGAGCATGGCCCCGAAGAACAGGGGGTCGGCCATGACGGATGCCGCTTCGGTTTCGGTCATGCCCTTGTGTTTGCGCAGTTCATGGTAGGAGCGGACAAATTCCGCCTGGTAGGTTGATCCTGTCGGGTCGATGATGGTGATTCCCGCGGGATCGATTCCGAGCTGACCGAGGCCCTGGCCAACGGACTCGGGTTGGCCGAGGAGAATGATCGTGGCGAATCCATCATCACGGATGTGGCCGGCGGCTTCGAGCATCCGCGGGTCGTCGGATTCCGGCAACACGATGGTCCGGTCCAATGATGCCGCCTTGCGGCGCAGGCTTTCCACGAAATCCATGGTTGGCGCTCTCTTTCAGGCCAGGGTGAGAATCCGCCACAAAGTTACTGTCGTGAAAAATATAGTCAACGGGCAACCGTGAAACTTGTGGGAAATTTTTTACATCTGCAGAAAAAAACGGTCCCGCCGCGGGGACGGGACCGTCGAGGGAGGCAGGATACGGGGTCAGTCGGGTTCGACCAGCTGTTTCAAAGCCGAGTTGTCGGTTTCGTTCATGGTGCGGATAAGATCCGCGAGCGTGAAACTGGACCAGAATTCCTTCATCCGGGCGCTGAGCAGGGTCCAGATGGACCGGGTCAGGCAGTCGTTCGAGCGGTCACACACCTCGGGTTCGAGAACGCAGTCCACAAGGGTGGTATGTGAATCCAGGGCAGTGATGATTTCCCACAGATTGATGTCCTTGGGATCCCGGCAAAGGCTGTACCCTCCGCGAACCCCCTTGCGGCTGGTGATCAGATCAGCCTTGCGCAGGGTGCCGACCACCTGTTCGAGATACTTTCCGCTGATTTCCTGGGAATCACTGATGGCGCTGATTGGCACGGGTTCGCCACCGTATCCGCCCGCGATTTGCAGGATCGCACGTAACCCGTAACGAACTTTGGTGTTGACTTTCATTCCGCGTACACCCTCGCATTGGATATGGGACAGATCCTGGGTGGATGGAGACCCGTCAGCCGAATAACCGATAGAACCTATGTAACATCTACTCTCCAGCTAGGCAATGACAAACAAGTAAGCCGGAGACATGAAATTCCAGGAGGTTCGCCTTTGCCTACAGTTTATATCGGAATTGTGTTTCAGTCCATGGGGAAATGACGATTTGTTAATAATTATTCCAGGGAAGGGGCCGGCCAAAGGCCGATGTGGACAGACTTTGCTATTCTGACTATTCTCGGCCGAATTGTTAGGCAGGCTTTCTCAAAGAGGTTCAAAATATGACACAGCAGGAAAGGCAGGCGTTCATCCGGTCCCTGCCTCTGGCGGACATCCACCGCCATTTCGACGGCTCCATTCGTCCGGAAACCCTTTGGGAGTTGTCCGAGAAATATTACAGCGCTGTGCCCGGTCTCGATTTCGAACAGTTCCGTCATTACCTCCAGTGGGACGACGATCTGGACAACACCCTGCTGGACTATCTGGACAAGTTCCACGTTCCCCTGCAGTACACCCAGTTCTACGACAACATCCGGCGCATTTCCTATGAACTCGCCGAAGATGCCTGGAATGACGGCGTCCGGCTGCTTGAACTCCGTCTGAATCCCTTTATTCACCGGCGGGCCGGCCTGACAACCCGGCAGGTCATCGCCGCCACACGTAAGGGATTTTCCACCTTCGGGGCCGAACATCCCGAATTCCGGGCCGGGATCATCGTCATCGCCATGCGCAATCACGGGGGCAACATGGCCCGGATCCTTCTGCGCGAAGTCATCGGGGAGAAAGAGGATTACCACGCCGGCGTGGGAGTGGTGGGCTTCGACATCGCCGGCCATGAGGCGCCCTATCCGCCGATGCTGTTCAAGGACGCCTACGATCTGGCCACCACCATGGGACTCAAGAAAACGGCCCACGCGGGAGAGAGCGAGGGTCCGGAACGCATCTGGGAAGCACTGGAGTATCTGGGCCCTCAACGCATCGGCCACGGCACCAGCGCGGGGCAGGATCCCGAATTGATGAAGCGTCTGGCCCGGGACGGCATTTATCTCGAGGTCTGTCTTTCCTCGAATCTTCAGACAGGAGCGGTGTCGGATCTGAAGGATCATCCCCTTCCTCGTTTCCTGGACGCGGGGATCAAGGTGGCTCTTTGCACGGACAATCCCACCGTCAGCAGCACATGTCTGTCCAGGGAATATGAACTGGCCATGGAACATTTCGGCCTGAGCGAAAAGGACGTGGTGGAGTTGGCCAGGATGTCTTGCCAAGGCACTTTCCTGGCATCCGGATGCCACTGTAAATTTCCTTCCGCGGAGTGATCCGGATTGCGGCGCGCGGACCAGCGGGTTAGTATGCCGGTGAATCGGAAATCAATTCCAAGAAGATCCAGGGAGCAACATCGATGAAGCGGAAGATCAAACGCATAGCCATTCTCACCGGCGGCGGCGACGTGCCCGGCCTGAATTCGGCCATGAGGCAGGTTGTCGACCGGGCCCGCAAGGCAAATATCGAGGTTTTTGGCTTTCGGCGGGGCTGGAGCGGCCTGGCCAATTACCGCATCGATGGCGACCCGGAGTGGAACCGGCAGTGGGTCGGCGAACTCGATTGGGGCCATGTGCGCACCATCGATCGCACCGGCGGCACGTTCCTGCACACTTCGCGAACCAATCCGGCCAAGGTCCGGGAAAAAGATATGCCCGTCCACCTGCGCACCGAGGGCATCAAGTATCCCGCCGACATTACCGACACCATCGTGGCCAACCTGGAGCATCTGGAAATCGATGCCCTGATTCCCATCGGCGGTGACGATACCCTCAGTTACGCCGCCCGCCTGAACCAGGCCGGCTATCCCCAGTTGGCCATTCCCAAGACCATGGACAACGATGTCTACGGCACCGACTACTGCATCGGGTTCGGGACGGCCATCACTCGATCGGTGCAGGCCATCAACGATCTGCGGACACCGATCGGCAGCCACGAACGCATCGGATTGATCGAGCTTTTCGGACGCAACAGCGGCGAGACCTCCCTGGTCTCAAGCTATTTGGCCAATGTGGACCGCGCCATCATTTCGGAAGTACCTTTCGATGTCGAAAAGCTTTCCGAACTGATCGCTCGGGACCAGAAGAACAACCCCAGCCATTATTCCATCGCGACCATCAGCGAAGGGGCTATATCCACCGGTGGCGAAGTGATGGAAACGGGTGAGGAAGACGCTTACGGACACAAGAAACTTGGCGGCGTCGGTCTGTGGACCGCGGAAAAAATCAAGGAATTTACTGGAAAAGACGTTACGTATCAGCAATTGGGGTATATGATGCGTTGCGGTCCTCCCGACGCTCTGGATCGCATGGTGGCCATGAACTTCGGGAACCTGGCGATGGATATGCTGCTCGACGGGGCCAGTGGTTTGATGACTGCCCTGCAGGACGGCAAGTACACCACCGTTGGTCTGAATTCGGTCATCGAGGGTGTGAAACGGGTGGAAGTGGACCGGTTCTATGATGAGGATGAATACAAACCCGTGATCCGGAGAGTCCAGAATCTACCGATGTTCCTGAGGTAAAAACCGGAGTTGCTCCTTTTGCTCATGACACGCAGCCGAATCCTGCGAATTTTCTTTGCCATCGTGGTTTTCGGGACCGCCGGGTACCTGCTTCGCGGCTACATAACCGACGACACCTTCATTCACCTTCGCTATGTGGAGAACCTCCTGGAACGTGGAGAATTCTCCTTCAATCCCGGCGAACAAACCTATGGCGCCACCAGCCCTCTGTGGATATTCGGCCTCGCCCTTCTGGTGAAACTCGGCCTGGCGCCGATGACGGCGGCCTGGGTCTTCGGCGCCATCTGCGGCCTGGTCCTGATTCTGGCGGCCGATGTCATCATCGAACGGTTGACTTTCGCTCCTTCCTGGAAATTTGCCCTGATGCTCCTGGTGGTCAGCGATGTCTGGTTTCTGCGGTGGGCGTTTTCCGGCATGGAAACGCCGCTGGCCACGGCCCTTCTGGTCGTCCTGTTGATCCCGCTCGTTTCCAGTCGAACCAAAGGGCCCATGTGGCACCGCTACCTTGTCTGGGGCGTGGGAGCGGGTCTGACGGGACTGGTCCGCCCCGAGTATCTGTTGATGGCGCCTCTGGCGCTGCCCTGGTTGCTTTGGTTCGAGTATTTCCGGGCCGGGGGCATGGATGGAAGCAGCGGTCGTTACCGCTCCAGACCCCACGCTCCGATCCTCGCGGGCATTTCCGGCTGGCTTCTGGTGGTCCTGCCCTGGCTGATATACGCCTGGTTCTCATTCGGAAGGATCTTTCCGGAAACCGCCAGCGCCAAGAGCATCGGTTTTTCTCTGAATCCCGTGGTCTGGTATCCGTACCTGTATCGGTCGGTCGGTTTGCTGGCCGTTTCCCAGGGTTTCCTTTGGGGTGGGTTGATTCTTCTTATCCTCCTGATCCTCAGACGTCATAAATATCTCGAACACTACCAGGTCAACAACCAGGTTCAGTATGAGGACCAGGACGAGGACTATGGGGAAGCCCGTTCCCCTTCCAGGGGAAAGGGCCCCTGGTCGGTTTGGGGCCCCGTGGCCATGATCGGTATAACCGCCACCTGGGTGGTCGTCCTGCTGGGCGGATTGGCGACGCGCCAGGTCTGGGTCATTTCCCGTTACGTCAGTCCCCTGACCCCCGTCATGCTATTGGCCATGAGCGTGGTCACCGAATGGCTGATGCAGGGCATGGCTGTCACCGTCGCCATTCGGAAAACCGGACGGAACATCATTCTGGCGGCGTTGGTCGCGACCCTGTCTTTGAACTGGTGGATCTTCGCCAGTGAGGTTTTGCCCCACGCCCGCAAGTTCCCCGTCGGGGTGCGGGAATGTTATCTCGAAATGGGTTTTTGGCTGCGGGACAACACACCCGAGGACGCGGTGGTGGCTGCCCTGGACATCGGGGCGGTGGGCTTTGCCAGCGATCGCAAGGTGCTGGACCTGATGGGTCTGGTCAGCCCGGAAATTCTAGAGATGGGTATGGCGATGGGCTTTCAGGAGATGGTGGCCAGCGGTGACTGGCTGCGCGCGGGCGCCGGGCCTGGGGAAATGGCTGATGTGCCTGACTATTTCCTGGACCGCAGCGAAGGAATGCCTCGTTGGGAGGGTCGGACCGTACACGGCATCCGTTTCGAACTGCTGGACACCTGCATCGTCGAAGGGGTGGGTCTTACTGAACCCCAACCCTGGACGGTGGCCCTCTACCGCCTGGTCGCCGAAGAAACCAGCGTTAAATCTTCCGCCGGCGGGTAGTTGTTCGCCGCCAGGCGTTTGACCACCATCACGCTGACATCGTCCTCGAAGGGGCGGCCGTTCCCGAAATCACGCACCCGTTCGATGATCCTGTCTGCGATTTCCTCCGCCGATTCTTCATGGCAATCCTGGATGGTTTTGATCAGTCCATCACGGCCCAGTTCGACGATGTCGTCTTCGTTGACCTTGCTTTTAGGGTCCTCACGTTCGGTTACACCATCGGTGAACATGACCATGACTTCACCGGGTTTCAAGGTGGCGTACCCGCGTCGGTAGGCGGCGTCCGGCAGCGGGCCGAGAACCGGACCGCAGGTCTTCAATTCGAAAACCTCACCCTCGTTCGAGACCAGAAGGGGCGGGCAGTGGCCGCCGTTGACGTAGGCCAGATTGCCCGATTCCTCCAGCTCCGCGTAGAACAGTGAGATGAAGCGACTGGTCAGTCCGCTGCTATGGATCACGCGGTTCAGGCGACTGATGGTCGTGGTGATCTTTTCACCCTCGGCCTGGCCCATGCGCATGCCGATGACCACGTCACGCGCCTGCAGGGCCGCCGGCAGCCCGTGGCCGCTGGCATCGGCCAGCATAAGGCCAATTGTTCCTCCCCCGACATGTTGGACATCATAGACATCGCCTCCAACCTCTTCGGCGGGGTGGCTCACCGCGGCGATCTCGAATCCCTCCAGTGTGGGCAAACGCCTGGGCAATAGGGAATGCTGGATGGCCTGGGCCTGTTTCATCTGGTTGACGTAAACCTGCTGGCGGAGCTTCAGGCCGATCGAGGCCCGGATGGATTCCAACAAAACCAGAAGATCGTCTTCACTGCCGTGATGCCGTATACCCAGGCTCATGATGTAGGATGGATCACGCCCGACGAGGATGGCCGCCGAATCCACGTCGCTGAACTGGGCTTCCAGTTCGGGATCCCAGCCTGGCGACTCGGGGGAGATGATCCACAGCCGGTGCCGAAGGATGTCCTTCACCACCTGGTATTCCTTGCTGATGGTCTTGCCGGCAATCTGTGGCCCATGTCCACTGATGCTTTTGATCAGGATGTAATCCAGTTCCCGTTCCATGTACAGCCTGCCGCTGACGACACCGAAGGCGGCCGTGTCGTCGCTTTCGACCAGCAGATGCAGGATATCCACCAACATCTTTTCGTCGCCGGCGGAATTGTCGATCCGGTCCAGGAGGTTTTCCACTGTCCGGTACAAATGTTTGTGCAATTGGTCCTCCGATTTTCACACACCGGCCACGGGTTCAAGTTGCGGGGAAGGTACCCTCAAAACGACCGTTCAGCCACTATCTAACCCGGATTATTATTTGTCTGCAACTGTTCCGTCCAACCGGCGTTTCCAGACTCACCCCGTACCGGGACTGGACGCGGCACAGGGACGGGGATATCGTATCTTCGAGCAGGAGCCCGGATTTTTGACCGGCCACCGCGCCGACTGTCGCACCGAAAGGGAGAATCGTGGACGATGCAGCCAGGATCGATGCCTTGAGAGACCACTACACCGCCATGCGCTCCGAGGTGGGGAAGATCATCGTGGGTCAGGATGCCGTCATCGAGGAGATGATGATCGCCCTGTTCTCCGGAGGGCACGTGTTGCTCGAAGGAGTTCCCGGCCTGGCCAAGACCCTGCTGATAAGCAGCATGGCCCGGGTCGTGGATCTCAGCTTCAACCGCATCCAGTTCACACCGGATCTCATGCCGAGCGACATCACCGGTTCGGAGATCCTGGAGGA
>JAGLCY010000243.1 GCA_023270185.1 Candidatus Krumholzibacteriia bacterium
GTGATTCTCGCCGACGAGATCAACCGGACTCCACCCAAGACCCAGGCCGCTCTGCTGCAGGCAATGCAGGAAGGCCAGATCACTACCGGCGGACGGACTTTCGACCTGCCGGTTCCCTTCTTTGTCCTTGCCACCCAGAATCCCATCGAACAGGAAGGGACCTATCCCCTGCCCGAAGCCCAGCTCGATCGTTTCATGTTCAACGTTTTGATCGATTACCCGACCTATGAAGACGAAGTGACCATCGTGGAAACCACGACCGGCTCCAAGGAGGCGGAGTTGAACCGGATTCTCACCGCGGCGGATGTTCTGGGTAACCAGGCAATCGTGCGGCAGGTGCCGGTGGCGGAAAACATCACCAGTTACGCGGTCCGGCTTGTGCGGGCCACACGGGTAGGCGGCAACGAGGAATCGGAACCCGCCAGGGAGTACCTTGCCTGGGGTGCCGGACCCCGCGCGGCCCAGTTCCTGGTTCGCGGCGCCAAGACCCGCGCGTTGCTGGACGGCCGTCCCACGCCGGACCTGGAGGATATTCGTCGCCTGGCCCTGCCGGTTCTTCGTCACCGGCTTGTTTCCAACTTCCACGCCGAGGCTGAAAACATCAGCAAGGACCGGATCGTCAACATGATCCTCGATGAGGTAACCCCTTGAGCAGACCGCTGTTGACGCCTGAATTGGTCGGCCATCTCGGTCGGTTGGATCTGGTGGCCCGGCTGGTTGTCGAGGGCTTTTTGACCGGTTTGCACAAGAGTCCCTATCACGGTTTCAGTTCCGAGTTCGCCGAATATCGCCAGTACATAGCGGGAGAGCCGGTTTCTCACATGGATTGGAGGGTTTATGCCAAGACCGACCGGCACTACCTGAAGGTTTTCACCGAGGAAACAAATCTGCGGGCCACCCTGCTGGTGGACTGTTCGGCCAGCATGGATTTCACCGGGGACGAGAACCGTCCGACCAAGAAAGCCTACGCCGGGTATCTGGCCGCGGCCCTCAGTTATCTTTTGCTGCGCCAGAATGACGCGGTGGGTCTGGTGACTTTCGACGAGGCTCCCCTGTCCATGGTTCCGGCCCGCTCCATGCGCAAGCAACTGTTCCAGGTCCTGAAGGTTCTGGATGATCTGCCGACCGGTACGGGAACGCGCCTCGGCCGGGTGTTGCACCGGGTGGCCGAACGGGTTCAGCGGCGCGGGTTGATTCTGCTGCTGAGCGATCTGATGGACGACCCGGACCGGATCATCTCCGGCCTGAAACATTTTCGCCACATGGGCCATGAGGTGGTGGTGTTCCAGATCCTGGATCCGCGGGAGGTGGATCTCGGTTTCGAAGGGGAGGTCGAATTCGAATCCCTCGAGGAGCCGGGCCGCAAAATCCGCATGGAGCCGTCCCACCTGAGGGAAGGCTACCAGCAACGTTTCGAGCAATGGCGGGCCACCCTGCGTCGCGAGTGCCGCGGTCAACTTGTGGACCTGGTGGAAATCACCACGGACACCCCCTTCGAGAAGGGCCTGGGCGCCTATCTCCAGAAACGGCGGCGGATGTACTGATGCCCTTGTCCTTCCTGAACCCCACCCTGCTGTTCGGAACCGCTGCCGCGGCTCTGCCGATCATCATCCATTTTCTCAGTCGTCGCCGTGTCCAGCGCCGGAAATTCAGCGACCTCAGGTTCCTGGATGAAGTCCAATCCCGACAGGCGCGAAGTCTCGGTATCAGACGTTGGCTGCTGCTGCTTTTGCGGGTGTTGGCGATACTGTTGGTGGCTCTGGCAGCCGCCGGTCCGCGCTGGGGTGGAGTAGGGAATGCCAGCGGTGATCGTTCGGTCCTGTTCATCATCGACACCAGCGCGAGCATGGGTACCCAGATGGATGAGGGAATCCGTCTCGACGAGGCCCTGCTGGCTTGCGAGGAAATGATTCGGGCCCTGCCTGGCGGCGCTGCGGTTCAGGTCATCACCGCCGGCAGCCGCACCACATCGCTTTTCGGGGATTGGTTGCCTGCCGGAGCGGGGGCCGTGAGCGGATTGTCCGTCGTCCGTCTGACCGACGGACCCTTCGATTTGCCGGAAGTGTTCAGGGAGGCCACTCGCGCAGTGGCTCGCGCGCCCGGTACTCCGGTCGAGGTGGTCATGTTGAGTGATCTGCAGATGACCGAACGGGACATGCGTCTCGATCCGGCGGCCGTGAGGCTCAACGAAGCCGGAGCAACCCGGTTTCTGGTGCGCCGGATCGGCAGTGAAGCGCCCGGGGGAGGGATCTTGTCCATCGATCTTCCGGACAGGGCGGTCCGGCCGGGTGAAAACATCACCTTGCGGGCCCGCGTGCTTCCCGCCTACGACGAGCAGGTGTTTTCCCTCGAACTCGACGGTAAATCGGTGGCTGAAGCGGTGACCAGCGGGGTCGGTGCCGGCCCGGTGAATATCGATTTCCCCGTTACTGTTCCCGCGGTGGGTCTTCACCGGGGCGTGGTCCGCAAGGAGAGCGATGCTTTTCCCGGTGACGACAGGCGGCCCCTCGTTCTGGCGGTTCCCGAGGCCGTATCAGTACTTTTGGTCCATGGCCCGGACCGCCCCGTCGATGCCGTGGCCGGCCGAGGCGGCTGGCGATACCTGTCACAGGCCCTGGCGCCGGGCAATGGGCCGTCGCCGTTCCGGGTCAGGGCGATTCCGGGATCTGATCTGACCACAGGCGCCATGTCCGCCAGCGATCTGTTGGTGTTCGTGGATCCTGAACCTCTGGGCCGCCGGGCCCTTGAAAGTCTTCTCGCGTGGCTCGATCAGGGCGGGGCGGTTCTGTTCCTGGTGGGGGATCCGGCGCAGTCCGGATATTTGTCCCGCACCATCCTGCCCGGCCTCGGACTGCCGGTCACCGTTGAATACCAGTCCGAACCCGGTCGGGGCCAGCACGTCCGGGTGATCGATCCGCACCATCCTGTTTTCGCGGGCCTGGACGCAGAAGCGGTCGCAACCTTCGAGGAAATCGCCTGGCGCCGTTGGTTCCGTCTGGAGGAAGGCACTGGCGCGGTTCTTCTGACCCTGACAGGGGAAGACCCGGTGTTGATCGAAGGAACCCTGGGCGAGGGGAAATTCGCGGTGCTGCCCTTCGATCTTCTGCCCCAGGGGAGTGACCTGGCCGCCAGTCCCATGGCGCTGCCTTTTTTCCAGCGCCTGACTTCCTGGTTGGCTCGGCCCGGCCGGCTTTCCGCCGCCGTCAACACCGAGGTCGGGACCGAAGCGGTGGTCCGACCCTTGCAGCCGGAGTCCGGTTCCTCGATCGAAAAAGCGGAAAACCTGCGGGTGATTGATCCGGAAGGCCGCGGGTCCGGTCTCGCGACCCTCGCCTGGCAGGCCGGTGTGCCCATTTTGAGTGGGGGGACCATCGTCCGGGCGGGATTTGTAACTTTTCTGGCGGGGGAGGACACGCTGGGTGTGGTGGCGGCCGGCATTCCCGCGTCAGAATCGATTCTCAAGCTCCGCGAGGTCAGCGACTGGTGGAACATGATGAAGGAGCTGGGGCTGGACGTGGTCGGTGACCTGACCAACCAGGCCCCCGCCGATTTCATGGCCGCGCTGGGTGGTCGGGACGCGGCGCCCTGGTTTCTGGGGCTGGCCCTGCTGCTGCTTCTGGTCGAGGTTTGGGTGGGAAGGGGTACCCGGACGGTTGTGCCGTAGAGAATGTTTCTACATTCCCTCGTGTCAATTGCCACCACATCATCCAGATATCCCTTCAAGCAGCGTATTTCAACATATG
>JAGLCY010000244.1 GCA_023270185.1 Candidatus Krumholzibacteriia bacterium
AGGCGGCGGAATTCCAGCCCGAGATCCTTCACCGCCTGCAGGGACTCGGTGGCCAAGGCGCGTGTGCGGGTGAAACCGGCCAGGCCGATATCGGAATAATCACGCCGGGTTCCGGCTAGATGAATAACCGGGGCCTGGGTAATACGCATTTCCAAGCGGCCACGCGAGGCGATGGAGAAATAGTTGTGAAGGGATTCTCCGGTTCCGGAAGTGAGGCGGCCGGTCAGAGAGGATCCGTTCCAGGAGTCGGGCAACCGGGCATCAGCGAAATCCACCGGAATGACCAAAAGACCAAACAGGGATGGAGCCTCGGACTTGTCATCCGCAAGATTGGCTAAACGCATGGCGGCCCGACGCTGGGAACGCATTTCCCTGAGGTCTTCGGCATCTGCTGCGTTCGCAATCGAACCGAACAGGATACTTGCCGACAATAGGACAACCAGGCAGAGGAGTCTCCTCGCCGAAACCGGGAAATGGGAATATCGCAAAGCGATCAGCATGGCCATAGAGAACCAGCCCGGCCGGGAGGAGTTCCCAGCCGGGCCAGCGCCATCAATATAGGGGAAATTCTCAATGATTGAAATGCCGCCGGTTCGTCAGGATCAAGGTGACACCGAGTTTTTCGGCTGCTTCGGCCACTTCGTCGTCCCGGATCGAACCACCCGGCGCGATAACGGCCCGCGCCCCGGCGGCGGCCAGTTTCTCGATGCCGTCCGGAAAAGGAAAAAACCCATCGGAGCCGGCGACGCAACCTAGCAGATCAAGACCCTGGTTTCCGGCCTTCAGAACCGCGAGTTCGGTTGAATCCACACGGCTCATCTGTCCAAAGCCCATGCCCAGGGTAGCTGTCATGTCCCCCAGGACGATGGCGTTGCTCTTACCGTGCTTGCAGACCTTCCAGACCATCTCCAGGGCGGTGCGCGTGGCGTCGTCCGGTTCTTCACCGGCGGCAACCTTCCATTCTTCGAGTTCCGGGAAACCATCATCCTCGCCCTGGGTGAGAACCAACCGGCCCCAGGAGCGGGTCCGGCCGCGTGTGCCGGCCAGAAACTTTTCCATGTCCATGGTGAGGACGCGTACGTTTTTCTTTTTTGTCAGGCGCGCCAACGCATCGGAAGTGAAATTGGGCGCGATGATGATTTCAAGGAAACGCTTCGCGAGAACATTCGCGGTCCCCAGGTCCACCGTGGTGTTGAAGGCGAAGACCCCTCCGAAAGCCGATACCGGGTCGCATTTGAGGGCCCGTTCCAGACCGGTCAGTCCCTCGCCGAGGCCGAATCCGCAGGGGTTGGTGTGTTTCAGGATACCGCAGCAGGGCTGATCGAAGTCCCCCACCAACTTCACCGCCGCCACCAGGTCGACAATGTTGTTGTACGAAAGTTCCTTGCCACCGTGTTGGGTCAGACCGATCCCCGTCAGGGGTGCCTGCCCCGCCGGTGCGGCGGGCAAATGAAGAGTGGCTTCCTGATGGGGGTTTTCCCCGTACCTCAACGGGATTCCCGCTGACCCTTCGAAATAGCTCGCGATCGCGTCGTTGTACTGCTCGATCATGCGGAAGGTCGAGGCCGCCATTCGACGCCGGAAGTCGAGGCTGGTTTCACCTTTGCCGGTGTTCAGTTCCGCGATGAATTCATCGTATTGGGCAGGATCACTGACTACGGTGACGCGGCCAAAATTCTTGGCGGCCGCGCGCATGAGTGTGGGGCCACCGATGTCGATCTTCTCCACCGTCTCGGCTTCCCCCGCACCGGCGGCCACGGCTTCACGGAACTGATAAAGATTAACCACGACCACGTCGATGGGATTGATACCCAACTCCACCGTCTCGGCGAAACTCTCACGCGAAGGCCCGAGGATCCCCCCGTGAATCACCGGATGAAGGGTTTTCACCCTGCCACCGAATATTTCCGGGTACCCGGTAAGTTCGTTGATGCCGGTGACGGGAATGTCCTTGTCCCTCAGATACCGGGCCGTGCCTCCGGAGGCAATGAGCTCATAGCCGTACGAGTGCAGAAGTTTCCCGATTTCATCCAGACGCGTTTTGTCAGTCACGCTCAACAGCGCCCGGCGCTGGTTTCCTACAGGATGGTTTCCCATTTGGCGGCCTCCGCGGGGAACAGGATTTCGAGAACTTCATGATAACGCCGGGATGTCTTCTCCAGGATGTCCGAAGGCAATGCCGGCGGCGGAGGGCTATGGTCCCAGTCCAGGGTCTCGAGATGATTGCGCAGGATCTGTTTGTCCCAACTGGGCGGCTCATGGCCTGGACGGTACTCGGCCGCCGGCCAGAAACGGCTGGAATCCGGTGTCAACACTTCGTCGATCAGGGTCAGTTTCCCGTTGACCATTCCGAACTCGAATTTGGTGTCGGCCAAAATGACACCGCGGGGCAGAGCGTAAGCCGAACCCTCGGAATACAGTTTCAACGAGATATCCCGGAGAATCCCTGCCTGCTCATCCCCGATCATTTCGACAACAGTTTCAAAGGGAATGTTCTCGTCATGCCCTTCGTCTTCTTTGGTCGAAGGAGTGAATATGGCCTCGGGTAACCTGTCGGCGAGCTGCAATCCATCGGGCAGTCGATGTCCGCAGATGGTGCCGTCCTTACCATAGGATTTCCACCCGGACCCGGCGATGTATCCACGCACCACACATTCCACGGGGAACCTTTCAGCCTTGTGGACCAGGACCGAGCGGCCGGTCAGGGCGTCCACGTGTTGATTGAAGGGAGCGGGAAAATCGCCGACCTCCGCGGTTATCAGGTGGTTGGGAACCACATCCGCAAAGTGGTCGAACCAGGCCAGGCTCATCACGTTAAGAACGATTCCACGTCCTGGAACAACGTCGTTCATGATCACGTCGAAAGCGGAAATGCGGTCGGTGGTCACGATCAGGTAACGATCACCAAGATCGAACATATCCCGGACCTTGCCCTCGTAATCGGGTGCAAGACCGAGATCCCTGGTACTACGCAATGCTGCCACGGGAACTCCCTCGGGGTTGGACGGACCGGAAACCGGGAATACCCGGTGGGATGGAGAAAATTACAGCCTCAAGTAACGACCAATCGGATGCAGGCGGCATTTTAGGCACACGACCTGCCGGTGTCAAGGCAGGCCGATTTTCAGCGGGCCGTTCTCCATGGTGCGCCAGTTGAGATTGCCCCCACTGTCCCATTCCAACTTGATGGCCCCCTGCAGGTCCGTCCTGGCGATTATTACCGTGTCTCCATCGATCACATAGGGACCATGGTTGGGATGTCCATACCCGTTGCCAACGCCACAACTGACCAGGATCAAGGAAGGGTCGAACCTGTCCAGCAGTGTCCGGGAGCCGGAAGTATTGCTGCCGTGGTGACCGGCTTTCCAGACCTGGACATTTCGAGGCGCCCTGCCGGAAGCCAGCATCAAGTGTTCCCCCTCCAACTCCAGGTCCCCACTCCAAACCGCGACATCCTTTCCTTCGCGTCGAAGGACGATCACGAGTGAGTGGTCATTTTCGTCCAGATCTTTCGGGAGGGGTCCGGGTGGATAAACAATCAGGACCTCCCATTCCTTCCATCGGTGAAGGACGAGTCCGGCCTTGGGGTGACTGATGCTGGTAGTGTCGACAACGCCGCGTAACGATCGTGCAGCTCGACCGGAAACATACCAGTGTTCGACGTGTAAAGCACCCGCCAGGGCCGCCGCTCCTCCTGTGTGGTCCAGATGGCCGTGGGTCAGGACCACAGCGTCAATTCCGTCGCGGCCGTTTCTCTGAACAAAGGGTAAAACCGTTCTGAACAGGGGTCCGTCCTGTCCCGAGCCTCCGAAACCGTACCGTCCGCCCGTGTCGATCAACAGTGACCAACCATCGGGAAAAACCAGGAGGCCGCAATCCCCCTGCCCCACATCAAACTGCCAGGCGGTGACTTTGTCAGGTGACTTCAGATTCCAGGCGAGAGGGCCGAACACACTCAGTCCTGTCGCCATGATCGCCAGGATCAGCAAAAGAACCCTGCGTCCCGGCAGTTTGTCCTCGCGGTGAAATTTCAGAAGCAGGATAGCGAAAACCGAAAGCAGGACCCAAATGACCAGACGCCCCACACCGGGTGACGGGAGACCGATCGGAAAACCGCCGGAAGTTCGGGAAATGAAGCCCGCCAAGCCCGCCATGGAACGAAAGAGGAGCCAGGCCAGGGAAGCGACAATTTCCGCGCCTTGTCCCCATACCTCGCCCAGGACAAGTGAAAGGACAACACACCAGACAGCCAGCCCGAACAAAGGGACAGCCAGAAGGTTGGCCAGAGGTGACAACATGCTTATCCGACCAAATGAACCGGCGACCAGGGGCAATGTGAACCATTGGGCGGCGCCGCTGACTGCAAGGCCCGTGTAGACCGGACCCAAAAGCCTGTGGGTCGTAAACTTCAAACCGTTGGTAAGGGCACTGACTGACAGGATTCCACCGGCCGCCAGGTAGGATAATTTCAGACCCGTGTCCAGATTTTGGACGGGGTCCCAGATTGACCCGGCCCAGAACAACAGTCCGATCAAACGCAGCGGCTGGGCGGGTCTTCCCAGAGCCACCGCCAACAAGGCGAAGAACCCGAGGGACGCCGCCCTGACAACCGACCCGGGCATGCCAGTGAGCAGAACATATACGGGCAACAGCACCAGGAGTGGCCCAACCCGCAACCATGGAGAAAATCCTCCCACCTGGGCGGGCAGCATTATGATGCCCAGCAGGATCCCCACATGCAGCCCGCTGACCGCGAAGAGATGCGCAAGCCCGAGGTCGGAAAATGGACGGCTGGCTCTCCGGCTTTCGTCGTTCCTGATGCCCAGAAGAACGGCACAGGCCATTCCAGCCTCCGCCTTGGGAAGGTATTGGTTGATCCGGGTAACAAGACCCTCCCGCAGCGGATGGAAGATCCCCTGGCCCAGCCGGGCAACAGGGTCTTTCATGGGAATGGTTTTACATTCCGAAATACGCCCTCGCCAGGACAAACCGCGCCCCGCCAGATAAAGACGATAATCAAAAGCTCCCGGCAATGAAGCGGACTGTGGAGGAAAAATTTCCAGAGGACCGGTGATCAGGGCGCCGGGAAGAGGTGCTTCTCCCTTCCCGCCCAAAATGACTCCCTGACCGGAAGCCACCTCCATCATTCCCGGCCTCACCTCCACCGGCCCCAGATGAAGGATCCGGGCCGGGGAACGCCAGCGATCGCGACCTGTTGATGAGGGCCAACCTGTAATTCGAAGTATGGCTGAACCATTCCAAACCAGGGGAACGGCAACGGCATAAGGGGTTTGGGCTTTCGCGGTGCG
>JAGLCY010000245.1 GCA_023270185.1 Candidatus Krumholzibacteriia bacterium
ATGTCGATGCCGCCGAAGGGCACGATGGCCACGGTCCGGACGGAGGGTCCGTCCGTCCCCGCCAAATTACCCTCATGCCTGGTCCAGGTGGCACCGCCGTTCTCGGTGTAGAACAGACTGACCACGTTGTAGTTGGACACGCTCAGCAACACTTTCTGATCGTCGTTCGGATGGATTGCGATGCTGGAAACGTAACTGCCGGAACTGAAATACGGTCCCATGTTCAACTGGGTCGGCACCGAGCCGGCAGGAGCCGTATCGGCATTATTCAGGCGGTATACCTTCCCGCCCGATGAGCCGTAATACAGGATCCGGTTGGCGGATCGGGACACCGCCAGCGCCGATATCGATTGATTCGAAGGAAGTGTCGTCAGGTGGTCCCAGTTGATCGAGGTCGTTTCGTTGATCCACAGCGGGATGGCATTGTAATCGCTGTTGCGCCACACGCCGTCGGTGGTACCCACGTACATCATGCTTGTTTCATTGGGATCGATGATGAAGGGATTGATGAACAGGTAGTTGCCTCCTCCGGTGGGATCGATCCGCGTCCAGGTGGTGTAGGCGCCCGTACTGTTGTTCACCGTGAGGCGGTAGATCACCCCGCCCTGTACCGAGACGACGTAAGTGCCCTCCACTCCCGAAGCGTCGGCCACGGCGCAGAAGCTGCCGTCCCCGCCAAAAACCTCTGCCCACCAGCTCGTGGGATTGAGACTTCTTGTGAACCAGGTGCCGTTGTCCTGCATCCCGCCAATGATGATGTCACTGCCGGGCAGGTTTTCGTCGATGGCTGTCGTGTAGAACTGGCTGGTGTTGTAGCCGTTGTTCAGGGGACTCCAGGCCACCGATCCGGCCATGGCGTCGAAGGTCTTGTGCACGCCGCCGTCGCTGCCGGTGTAGGCTATGTCCGTCGATCCGGGTTGGAACACCATGAAGTGCTGGTCGGCGTGGTGATTGAGGTACTGCCAGCCTCCGATCCAGGCATCATTGGAATTGGTGGCGAACCCGTCGGTGCTGCGATAGAGGTGGATCCCCCCCAGGTAGACGATGTCCGAATTGGTCGGATGCACCGTGACTGTCATGCAATAACTGCTATAGGTCTCAATGGGTCCGCCACCGCCCGGACCGGGCAGGGCAGCCATCTGGGCCGATCGATCCTGCCAAAAGCCCCCACTCCCGCCACCGTCGCCCGACAGATAGTAGTACTTGTAGAAACCCTCATCTGGTGTGCCGTGGATGTTGGCGACCTCGCAGTACATGATTGTTTCGTTGGATGGAGCCAGAGCCATCACGATACGACCGTGACTGGTCAGGCCGGCCGGCGTGATGTCGGTCCAGTTGACTCCGTCGGTACTGCGAAAAATTCCCGAAGTGCCCCCATCGCTGCTGAGGGAAGCGTAAACAACCCCGGCGCTGGACACGATGACGTCCGTATACCGGGACAGATTGTTGGCATCACCCAGAACGCTGGTGAAGCTGGCGCCTCCATCAATGGAGCGATTGATTTGCCCATAGTTGGCCGCGTAAACCTCATCCTG
>JAGLCY010000246.1 GCA_023270185.1 Candidatus Krumholzibacteriia bacterium
GGCGCGCCCGACGTGGCGGGCAACAACGCCCAGGTCTGGCCGCCGTTGGTTGACTTGAACAATCCGTCACCCTGGAAGGGAGCCCCTCCACTTGCGGCGGAATTACCGCGCACTTCACCGGTGCCGTAATACCAGACATCCTGATGACCGGCACGTGCATCCTGCGCGATCGTGGTGACGCTGTGCAACTGGCTGCTGCCGGTGGTCAGGGTCCAGGAACTCCCGGTGTTGACGGTCCGCCACATGCCGCCACTGACGCCACCCGCCAACAGGGTTCGATAGGTCGAATCGCCGACATCGATAGCCAGGGCCCGGGTCCGGCCGCCGATATTCCAGGGCCCCCGGTATCCCCAACCGTTGATCTTGTCGGTTTTGTCCGTGTTCGAGGATTCCAGCAGGGCGCTCCCGCGGCGGCTGGGCAGCTTGCCGGCAAACTCCTGTTCCCGGCGGTGGATGTCAGCGGGGATCCGACCTGTCGCGGGGTCCACCAGACGCATCTCTTCCCAAGCGCGCCGCTGGTCTGGGCCGCCCTCCTGCTTCCTGCTTGGGTCGATGTCCGAAGGAGCAGGTGCCATTGCTGGATAATCCTGTTTTACGGCGGGGCCGGCCGGCTGTAGGGAAAAGATCAGAAGGCCCACAACAAAAGCGAGGCCAGGGATAATGAGAGTATTTCGTATCTTCATGATGATAGTTCCCGGGTAAAAGCTACCATCCGCCCTGCCGGGCAAATGATTTCATTGGTCTCTAAATCCACAGAGTCAGTATAAAACATCACGAGGGTCTGAAACAGGGACTGTTTCGTGGATTTTTGGTCCGCCTCCCCGCTCATGCCACAATCGATGACAGGATGCGCAGAGCGTCACCAGGTTTTCCGCCTGGTTGTCGCCCCCGCGGTTGCGCGGTTTGATGTGGTGCACCTCCAGAAACCGGGTCCGACCGCAACCAGGCGCCTGACAACGGTGAAGATCACGCGCCAGCACCTCCCGACGTACCCGTGGGGGAATTGTCGTCGTATTCCGACCTCCGTGTTCACAGACTGCTGCGTCGCAACGCATCCGTTCTGACTCTGCCCTGCTCAACTCTCGTTCACCGGCGTCGGTCTGGACTATCATTCGGCCAGTTTCCGCATTTTCGTGGACGTGAATCTGGACCGGAGGCCGGCTTGCGAAGTGCCCCTGGGGGCACTTTTCGGCCTCTATTGTTTCCGCCAGCGTCGCCAAACCTTCCAACATCAATTCCACCCGATCGGTGGGAACACCACCGAGCTTGTGCAACCGCTCGACCAATGCAGACCGCCGCGCTTCCTGCTCCGGCGTCATTTTCATCTTGAAATATACCGGTAGTTCGCACGGCGCCACCACCGTTGGCGATGAAGGAAGCAACTCGCCTTGCCCGGAATCCACCTTGGCAGCTCGTTTAACTTTTTTTACTTCGTTGACCAGTTCCTTGCGAGTTCCTTTGGCCGCCTTGAGCCATTCATCCTGCGTTTCTGGTGTGGCCACCGAAACTATCTCCCGGGCCTTGGTATAGCCAAGCTCGCCGGAGGCCACTGCCTCGCGAACCGCGGGCAGGTTTTCCAATTCACGAGCCAGCCGAATGAAGTCGTCGGTCCGCGACTTGGAAAAACCGAGTTCCTGAATGGCGTACTGATTGATTGAGGAGTGACCCAGGTCACGATACAGACCACGACGCATAACTTCGCCGAACCATAAAACGGAGCACTGGCGTGCTTCTTCCAGGACAATCAATGAGCGCTGGAGCGAAGCGTGGACTTCGGCTGCGGGTTGGTCTGGAATATAGGAAAGTTCGGACATATTAATCCTCCTGAGTTAAGGGTATTGGGAGGTGCATCCAATATACGAAAATAGAGCGAAACTCGCAAGATAAAAATGGATTAACTCTCAATTTTTTCAATTAGTTACATCATTTTAAATAAATATAAAAATTCATTTTCAACTGTCTCTTTCTCCACCCTTCCACAATCCATCCAACTTTTTTCCAAACCTTTCCCCCCCGAGACTCGTCATAGATTAAACCCCCGCTTTTCCCCATCCTGGAGGATGACAATGCGCTCTAAATATTCCGTGACGGCCTCCCTCCTGGCAGTAGCAGTGACCCTGTTGCTCACCGTCGGAAACGCCGCCGCCTTTTCTTTCGGCAAGGACAACATCGAGGGTTCCGGCGACATGGAAACCCGGGAACTGGACCTGAAGGATTTCGATGAGATCGATGTCGGCGGGGCCTTCGACCTGGAAATCACCCTGGGTGATGAACAGAAGGTCATCATGACCATCGACGACAATCTCTGGGACAACCTGGAAGCCGAGGTCCACGGCAGCACCCTGGAAATCGGCTGGGACAAGAGTTGCCAACCCGACGGTGACTGCACGGTGGTCATCGTGGTCCGGGAATTGAAGGGCATGGAAATCCATGGCGCGGCCGATGTTGAAATCGAGGGGTACCACGGTGATTCCTTCAGCTTCAAAGTGAGCGGCGCGGCCGAACTGGAAATGGATGGCGAAGTAGATAAACTCGACATCCATGTTTCCGGCGCCGGCGACATCGACACCCGTGAACTGATCGCCAAGTCCGTCGAGATTTCCGTGTCCGGCGCCGGTGACGCCAAGGTCTACGCCTCGGAAAGTTTCGAAGGCCGGGTCTCCGGTGTTGGCAACATCCATTACTGGGGCGACCCGGAGCACCAGAAAACCAAGGTCAGCGGGCTGGGAAACATCAAAAGGAAATAGTTTCAACTCTTCAGTTGCCGACAGGAAGTGGGTGATCTTACCATGGCGGCAGATCCCCACGCCTTGGAGGAATGACCATGAAAACCGCATTGGCAACCGCCCTGCTTCTGATCAGCACCCTGGGCCTGGCC
>JAGLCY010000247.1 GCA_023270185.1 Candidatus Krumholzibacteriia bacterium
GACGAATTGGACCGGATCGCCAAGGCCGGCCATATGGCCAGCGATCTGGTTCGTGAGATCAGTGATTTCTATCTTCAAGCTGATCAGGCCCGTAAGCCCACCGACCTGGTCCCGGTTGTGCGGGATACCCTCAAGCTCATCCGGGACATCCTGCCGTCGACCATTACCATCAAATCGGAGTTGAAAACCTGCAGCCCGGTCCTGGCTTCGGTCACAGGCATCCAGCAGGTACTGATGAATCTCTGCAGCAATTCCATGCACGCCATGTACCGCAACACGGGAACCCTGGAGATTATCCTCGAAGAGAAAATCGTGGTCACGGGCAGTCCCGCGGCGCCCAAGGATCTGGAACCCGGCAGTTACGCCCGCCTGACAATTCGTGACGACGGCAGGGGGATGGACGCCGAAACACTGGATCGGATCTTCGACTCCTACTTCACCGGGTCCGATAACGGAAGCCAGATGGGCATCGGTTTAAGCACCGTGTCCCGGATCCTGGAAGACAACGATGGTGTGACCATCGTGCATAGCCGCGTCGGTGAGGGCACGGAGTTCCATCTCTACTTTCCCCTCATCGCCTGGCAGGTTTCCGGTGAGGTCGTACAAAAATCCGTTCCCGCCCCTTCGGTGGTGGAATTCGCGGACGGGGCCCTCACCGGTGAAGGCGCGCCCGAGCCGATCACCGCTCCAATCGAATCGGAGTCCGGACCCGCGGCCACCGTTATGCTGATCGACGACGAGGAAATGGTCGCCCAGGTAATGACCAGCGGTCTGCAACGCCAGGGATTCCGGGTGATTACCCATACGGACAGTCGCAAGGCCCTGGCTGATTTTTCCCAAACACCCGAAATCTTCGATGTCGTGGTAACCGATCAGATCATGCCCCACATGTCCGGTGTCCGCCTGACGCGGAAGATCCACGAGATTCGACCGGACATTCCCGTCATCCTCTTCACGGGTTTTCGCGACAGCTTCCATGAGCAACAGGCGCGTGAAGCCGGCGTGGTTGAATTCCTTTTGAAGCCCGGCAGTCACCGGGACCTGGCCGATCTCATCCTCCGCCTGGTGCGCCGCAAGATGGCCGGCCGCGGTTGAGTCGCCAAAATCCCCCAACTTGATTCTTTCCGGAATCGACACTTATCTGTTAGATTCTTTCGTCATAAGCACCAACGCTACCCCCGCCAAGGAAAGCCATAATGACCAATTCCTTCGCTGACAATCTCAATCGGCTGAACGAGCTGCGCGCCGAGGCCCTGGCCGGCGGCGGCGCCGACCGCGTGGAAAAGATCCACGCCAAGGGACGACTGACGGCCCGTGAACGCATCCACCTCCTGCTCGACGAAGGCAGTTTCCAGGAAACCGGGGTCTTTGTCAGGCACCGCAGCCACGAGATGGGAATGGACAAGAACCGCCCCGTCGGTGACGGCATGGTCACGGGCGTGGGCCGCATCGACGGCCGCCAGATCTACGTTTTCGCCCAGGACTTCACGGTCTTCGGCGGATCCATGAGCGAAGCCAACGCCCTGAAGATCTGCCACCTCATGGACCAGGCGCTGGAGAACGGCTGCCCGGTGATCGGACTGAACGACAGCGGCGGCGCCCGCATCCAGGAAGGCGTGCGGTCACTCGCCGGATACGCCGAGATCTTCTGGCGCAACACGATGGCTTCGGGAGTCATCCCCCAGATTTCCGCCATCCTGGGCCCCTGTGCCGGGGGCGCCGTCTATTCGCCCGCCATCACCGATTTCACCCTGATGGTCGACCAGACCAGCTACATGTTCGTCACCGGGCCCAACGTCATCAAGATGGTCACCAACGAGGACGTCACCTTCGAGGAGCTCGGCGGAGCCAACACCCACTCGACCAAAAGCGGCGTCGCCCACTTCATGGCCTCCAGTGACGCCGACTGCCTGCTGATGACCCGCCGCCTGATGAGCTTCATGCCCCAGAACAACCTGGAGGAGCCGCCCCGGGTCAAGCCCACCGACAAGCCCGACCGGCGTGAGGAGAAGCTCAACAGCATCGTTCCGGATGACAACAGGAAACCCTACGACATGACCGAGATCATCCGGCTCGTGGTGGACGAAGGTGATTTTCTCGAGGTCCAGCCGCGGTACGCCCAGAACATCATCTGCGGGTTCGCCCGCCTGGACGGCCAATCGGTGGGCATCGTCGCCAACCAGCCCAAGTTCCAGGCCGGGGTGCTGGACATCAACTCCTCCATCAAGGGGGCGCGGTTCGTCAGGACCTGCGACTGTTTCAACATCCCTCTGGTCGTATTGGAGGATGTGCCGGGTTTCCTGCCCGGGACGGAACAGGAATACGGCGGCATCATCAAACACGGGGCCAAGCTCCTGTTCGCCTTCTGCGAGGCCACCGTGCCCAAGCTTACGGTCATCACGCGCAAAGCCTACGGCGGAGCCTACGACGTGATGAACAGCAAGCACATCCGCGCCGACTACAACATCGCCTGGCCGGGCGCCGAGCTGGCGGTCATGGGTTCCGAGGGAGCGGTGAACATCCTGCACCGCCAGGACCTTGCCGCGAGTGACAACCCCGACGCCGAGCGGAAGAAACTGGTCGACGAATACAACGAGACCTACGCCAACCCGTTCATCGCCGCGGGACTCGGTTACCTCGATGACGTGATCGAACCGGCGGACACGCGCCGTCACCTGATCACCGCGTTGAACAACCTGCGCGGCAAGAAACAGAATCTGCCCTCGAAGAAACACGGAAACATTCCCCTGTAGGGAGAGCATCGTGGCAACCAGCAAGACCGACAGGAAGTTCGACAAGGTACTCGTGGCCAACCGGGGCGAGATCGCCGTACGGATCATCCAGGGGCTCCAGGAAATGGGTCTCGGGACGGTCGCCGTCTATTCGGAAGCCGACCGCACAGCCCTGCACGTATTGATGGCTGACGAAGCCGTCTTTATCGGCCCATCTCCCGCAGCGGAGAGTTACCTGGTGGGCGACCGGATTCTCGCCGCCGCCAAGGAAACCGGTGCCGGCGCCATCCATCCGGGGTACGGGTTCCTTTCGGAGAACGGACCATTCTCCCGACAGGTCGAAGAGGCGGGCCTTGTCTTTATCGGGCCGACCGCCGAATCCATGGAGGTCATGGGCGACAAGCTGGCCTCCCGTCGCAAGATGCGATCCAGCGGCATTCCTGTCGTGCCCGGCACCGACAAAGCCGTGACCGACCCCGAGGTCGCCATCGGCATCGCCAAGGAGATCGGTTATCCCGTTCTGCTAAAGGCTTCCGCCGGAGGCGGCGGCAAAGGGATGCGCATCGTGCGGGAATCCGGCGAGATGGCCAGCGCCCTGCGCCAGACAATGGGCGAGGCCGGCAGCGCCTTCGGCAACGACGCCATCTTCGTGGAGAAGTACATCGAGAATCCCAAACACATCGAGGTCCAGGTCCTCGGCGACGGCCGGGGAAAAGCGATCCATGTTTTCGAAAGGGAATGCTCGGTGCAGCGGCGCCACCAGAAAGTGATCGAGGAAAGCCCCTCCCCCTCGCTCACTCCCGAACTGAGGGAAAGGATCTGCGAAGCGGCGGTCCAGACAGCCGAGACCATCGACTACCGGGGCGCAGGCACCGTTGAGTTCATCCTCGCCCCCGATGGCGAATTCTACTTTCTGGAGATGAACACCAGACTGCAGGTCGAACACCCTGTCACCGAGATGGTGACCGGAACGGACCTGGTCCACGCCATGGTGAAGATCGCCCTCGGCGAGGGCATCTGCTATCGCCAG
>JAGLCY010000248.1 GCA_023270185.1 Candidatus Krumholzibacteriia bacterium
GGACCTCCGCCAGCAGGGCTGGGCCATGGAATTCCGGCTCTACGCCGAGGATCCCGGCAAGAACTTCGCGCCCAGCATCGGGCGGATCGAATCCATGACCGTGCCCCAGGGACCTGGTGTCCGACTCGACACAGGCGTCTATGAAGGGTACGACGTACCCATCCACTACGACCCCATGCTGGCCAAGCTGATCGTCTGGGGCGAAGACCGCCCGCAGGCCATCGCCCGTTCCCGGCGGGTGCTGCGGGAATTCACGCTGCACGGTCCGGGGCACAACCTGCCGTTTCACTTGTGGGCCCTGGAACAACCCTCCTTCCTGGACGGCAGCTACACCACCCATTTCGTGGAAAACGAATTCGACCCGGCCAACTGGCTCCCGGAACTCGACGACGGGCAGGCCGAAGCCCTGGTGGCGGCGGCGGCCCTGTTCGAGGCCCTGCGACGGTCCGAGGCAAAAGCGGGAGACGAAAGTCGTGACTGCGCGCCCCGGAACTGGCGGCTCAACGCCCTGCGTTCCATGACCGGAAACAAGTAATGACGGGCCACAGACTGGCACCGCGGTGAAAGGATCCCGATCGTGCTGATGAAGAAACGATACATCATGAGTTACGACGACAACCAGTACGGAGCGATTGTTGCCCGCGACGGCGACGAGACCATGGTGCAGGTGGACGACGGGGAAATGACCCCGGTCAACTTTCGCCCGGTCATGAGCGGCAAGGCCATCTCCATACGCTTCGGTGGCCGGCTGCACCTCATCCATTTGTCCAACGCTGATGGAAACGGATCGGTCAAGGCCACCATCGACGGTCGGCCTGTCAGCCTGACGGTCATGGACGAGCTGCGTGCCCAGGCCCTGGAAAGCCTTGGCGATGTCGCGGGAAGCGGCACCATCGCGGCGGACATCCCCGGACTGGTCGTCCAGATCAAGGTCACCATGGGCCAGGTCGTCCACAAGGGAGAACCGGTCATTGTCGTTGAAGCCATGAAAATGCAGAACGAATTGGCCGCTTCCATCAGCGGAACCGTGATCGAAATTCCCGTATCGGAAGGTGATTCCGTGAACCCGGGCGATGTTCTGGTGATTATTGAACCCGAACCAGGGGTCTGACCGGATATTCTGACCAATTTTTCGTTGTAACCATATTCCGGTTCATCCGTCTTCTTCCATACCATGGACCACGCGCAATTCACACAATTGCTGGAAAGCAATCGCGACCGGGTGTACAACCACGCGCTTTACTGCCTCCGTGACCCGGAGGATGCCCAGGATGTCACCCAGGATGCCTTCGTGAAGCTGTGGCGCAATTGCGGGGACATCACCCCCGGCAAGGAAGCTGGCTGGCTGATGAGGGTGGCCCACAATCTCTGTATCGACCTGGTCAGACGGCGGAGGGCACAACGGAACAATTTCGGTTTCCCCGATCCGGACGCCCTCGAAAGACTGCCGGATACGGACGGCCAACCCGGCCCCGAAAATGCCATCCACCTGGATCAACAGCAGCAAATCCTGCTGAACGCCATGGACACATTGGCCCCCGAAACTCGGAGCGTTTTGGTGATGCACTATTTCCAGGAAATGAAGCTGCAGGAAATCGCCGAGGTCCTGGACAAGACCGTCAGCGCGCTGAAGGTCCAGATCCACCGGGCCAGGAAATCCCTGAGACTCGTCCTGACCGCTCCACGCGAACCCGGCCTGGACATCAAGAGGGAGACGGGATGATGAACCGTTGTCGTGAAATTGAAATCGAATTGGCCGCTTTCGCGGGTGGAGAACTTGGCCCCACTGAACGGGAGCAGGTTCGTTGTCACCTGAATGAATGCGCCGAGTGCCGGGCGGAACTGGCCCGGGAAATGACTCTCAGGGAAACCCTGGGCGGACTACCTGGGGCAAGCTCGCCGGTGAACCTCGACAACCGAATCAGGGCGGCCGTTCACGCTGCCGAACCAGATTCGCCTTCACTGTGGTCCCGATACCGCCTGGGAACCGCAATCACTATTGCCGCCGCCGGCCTGGCGCTGGCTCTCATCCTGCCGAATCCGGGACGGGGCCCGGCCCCGCAGCAATCATGGACCGATAAGGAAATCGCTGCCGCCCGCGAGGAAGTGGTGTTCAGCCTGGCCCTGACTGCCCGGGTTCTGGACCGAACCCAGAAGAGCGCGATCATCGAAGTGTTCGCCAATCAACTGCCCAATTCCGTCAACGAATCACTCAAGTTGAACAAACCTGCAATCTCCGGAGGAAACGGATGAATACCCCACGCACCATTGTTCTGGCCACCCTTATGCTCTGCCTGCTGTGCGCCGGAGGCGCCATGGCCGAAAACTTCGCGGACGAGCTTGGCTACATGGATCTGGAATGGATCGTCATTCCCGATGACGCTTCCGAAATCCAGGACATCGATCTGGGTCCCATCCTGGGCGGTATCTCGGCGGACGCCGAGCAGAAGGGTGACGACGCCCTGGTTCAGATCCTGGCCATGATCCGTTCCATCCGTGTGAAGTCGTACTCCATCGAGGATGGAGGCAATGAAATGGCCAAAAAGTCGGTGGACAAGGTGACGGCCAAGCTGAAGACGGATGACTGGAAGCGCCTGATCTACATGAAGGACGGCGACGAGACAATGTCGGTCAATACCAAGTACGATGGCCCGGATCTGGTGGGGCTGATGATCGTCAATTACGAACCCGACGACAGCGTCGCCTTCGTCAACGTGGTCGGCGACCTCAACCTGGGCACATTGATCGGTCTGGCCAAAAGACTCGACCACGACAGCATCGAGGATATGCTTGAGGATCTGGAGGGGATCGAAGGAATCGAAATCGATCATGATGATGATGACCATGACGAGGATGACGACATCTGATCCGGCGTC
>JAGLCY010000249.1 GCA_023270185.1 Candidatus Krumholzibacteriia bacterium
ACAGGAACACACCCGCGGCCACGGCGGACCCGATCACACCGGCCACGTTGGGCGCCATGGCGTGCATGATCAGGAAATTCTGGGGATCTTCCTGGGCGCCCACCATCTGACAAACACGGGCGCTGTCGGGAACGGCCGATACCCCGGCCGCCCCGATGATGGGATTGATCTTGTTCTTGCTGAGCAGGTTCATGAACTTGGCGAACAGAACGCCCGAGGCTGTTGCCACGCAGAAGGAAGCCGCGCCGAGCAGTGCTATCTTGACCGAAGCCGGAGTCAGGAAACGGCTGGCGTCCGTCGAAGCCCCCACGCACAACCCCAACAGTATGGTCACGATGTCGATCATGGAATTGCGGGCGGTCTTGGCCAGCCGTTCGGTGACACCGCTTTCCTTGAGCAGGTTGCCGAAGAAAAGGAATCCCAGCAGGGAAATGGCGCCCGGCGCAATGCCGGCACAAAGGACAAACGCGAGAATTGGGAATATGATCCGGATGCGTTTGCTTACCGGCCGTGACGGTTTCATCCGGATCAGGCGCTCTTCTTTCGTGGTCAGTAACCGGATGATCGGCGGCTGGATGACAGGCACCAGAGCCATGTAGCTGTAAGCCGCCACGGCGATGGCCCCCAGCAAATGGGGAGCCAACTGACTGGACAGGAAAATGGCCGTCGGGCCGTCGGCCCCGCCGATGATGCCGATGGCGGCGGCATCCTTCTCCGCGAAACCCAACAGCAGGGAACCGGCGAAAGTCAGGAAAATACCCGCCTGGGCGGCGGCCCCCAGCAGGATAAGGCGTGGATTGGAAAGCATGGACGAGAAATCCGTCATGGCGCCGATACCCAGGAAGATCAGGGACGGATACCACCCCTGGGTCACGCCGTTGTACAGCACGTTGAGCACGCTGCCGGACTCGTAGATGCCGATGTTCATGCCGCTGGTCAACGGAATGTTGCCCACCAGCATGCCGAACCCGATGGGCACCAGCAGCAGTGGTTCATAATCCTTGGCGATACCCAGGTAGATGAACAGGCAGCCGATGGCCAGCATGACCATGTTGCCCCAGGCAAAATTGCCAACGATCCCGACCTGCAGGAAATCCCATAATACATCCATGGCGAAGCTCGATCTTTCCTAGACAAAATCCACGAGGGTCTGGTTTTCCCGGACGGCGTCACCGGCCGCGACCAGGACGGCCTTGATCTGGCCGACGCCGGGCGCCGCGATGGCCGTTTCCATCTTCATGGCCTCGATGACCAGCAGGGTCTGACCCTGTTCCACCTTGTCCCCCACCTTGACCTTGACCTCCAGGACGGTGCCGGCGATGGGCGAAGCCACGCCCCCTGTTCCGCCCAGGGGGGGCGCGGCGCTACCAGGTCCCGCGACGGGAGCGGCAACGGCAACCGGTCCCGCCGAGGCCGGCGCCGCAGGCGCCGCAGTCGGCGCGGGCGGCAGAGGTGAGGCCGCGCCGTGCATCTCATCTTTGGCGTCGAGAACCTCGACATCCACCTCGTAGGCCACTCCGTGGACGGTGATCTTCAACTTCATGACTGCTCCTGTCCGACCGGACTTTCGGCCCGGGATGCTAACGATGGTCGCGTTTTCTTCTGACGGTGTGGGATCCCTGCAGCACCAGGCGGCCATGGGCGGACCAGGGCGTCCTCTTCTGCTTCGGCGACAGCAGACGCCGGATCCGTCGCACCCTGAACCTGCCGCCCACAGCGGTTGCAGCGGCAGCCGCGATCAGGACCAGGGTCGTATTGTCGATGGTGGGTTCCTTGTCCAGGGCGGCCGCCGACTGACGGGCCTCGTGGTCCTGCCAGCGGTCGTCCAGCCGTTTAAGCAGGGCGACGACAGTGGCAATGAGTGCCAGCACCCCGAAGACGATCAGGATACCCACGATCGCCAAAGTTCCCATTTCAGGTGTGATGCTTCCCGACAAGTCTTGTCGCTCCTACAGTGGGATCAGGCCGTGCTTCTTTTCCGGCCTGACCTCGCGTTTGGATTTCAGGATTTCCAGGGACAGGGCAATGTATGATCGTGTGTCCGCCGGTTCGATGACGTCGTCAACCATTCCCTTGGCGGCAGCCGCGTAGGGCGTGGAAAATTTTTCGTTGTAGGTGTCCATCAGTTCCCGGCGTTTGGCATCCGGGTCATCCGCCGCGGCGATTTCCTTGCGGTACAATACGTTGACCGCCCCTTCGGCGCCCATCACGGCGATCTCGGCGGAGGGCCAGGCCGCCACCCGGTCCGCCCCCATCGAACGGGCGCACATCGCCAGGTAGGCCCCACCGTAGGCCTTGCGCACCACGACGGTAATCTTGGGCACAGTGGCCGCCCCGTAGGCGAACAGCATCTTGGCGCCCTGCCGGATGATTCCGCTGTATTCCTGCTGCACCCCGGGCATGAAACCTGGCACGTCCACGAAAGTCACCAGGGGAATATTGAAGGCGTTGCAGAAGCGGATGAACCGGGCACCCTTGACAGATGAGTCGATGTCCAGCACGCCGGCCTTGTGGGCGGGATTGTTGGCGACCACTCCGATGGTGGAGCCTTCCATCCTGGCGAAGCCCACAACCAGATTGGGCGCGAAATGCTCCATGACCTCCATCAGGTCGCCACGGTCCACCACCCGACTGATCACTTCGTGCATGTCGTAGGCCGCCCGGGGATTGTCGGGAACCACGTCGTTCATCGCGTCGTCCTGCTCCACCGTTCCCTCGTGCAATTCCTCGATGAAGGGCGGATCATCGGTGTTGTTGCTCGGCAAAAACGAAAGCAGGCGCTTGGCTATCTCGATGCCCTCGCCCCCGCTTTCGGCGACGAAGTGCACCACTCCCGAATAATGCGAATGGCTTTCGACTCCGCCCAGTTGCTCAGCGGTCACATCTTCCCCGGTGACCTGCTTGATGACGCTCGGCCCGGTGATGTACATCTGTCCTTCATGCCGCACCTGGATGATGAAGTCGGTCAGGGCTGGCGAGTAGGCCGCACCGCCGGCGCATGGCCCGCTGATGATGCTGATCTGTGGCACGACACCCGAGGCCTTGATGTTGCGGTAGAAGATGTCGCCGTACCCCGCGAGCGAACCCACGCCCTCCTGGATGCGCGCCCCACCGCTGTCATTGATGAAGATGATGGGATCACCGGTCTTAAGGGCGTCATCCTGCAGATCGCTGATCTTGCGCGCCGTGGCTTCGCCGACCGCGCCGCCGGCGACGGTGAAGTCCTGGCTGACCGCGTAGACAGGCCGGCCGTCCAGAAGCCCGTAACCCGTCACCACCCCTTCACCCGGTAGTTCCTTGCCCTGCATACCGAAATCGACACACCGGTGCTTCATGAACGGGTGGGTCTCCTGAAAGGTGTCGGCCTCGAACAGTTGGGCCAGCCGTTCACGAGCCGTCCGTTTCCCCGCGGCATGCTGCTTGGCGATGCGCTTTTCGCCACCGCCCATATAGAGTTTCGCCTTTTTCCGGCGGAGTTCATCAATCCTTGAATCCGACATGATTTCCCTCTTTTTGACCGTTCCCGGGAGAGGGTCTCGCGCCTTTTCCGGGAATCCATGTTCACTTACAGGGGATAGGTAACATATGGGTGCTGATTGTCAAATTTTTGACAGGTGAATAATTATGGGCCTAAAGGATGAACCTGCCCCGCCTTAAAACCAAACGAGAAACTGCAATGATGCCATGCCGTTCCAGCCGGAATCATCAAAACTGTTGCCTTCGTTGCTCCGGACGTCCACCCAGATCTGCCCGGTTTCCGGATATTCCTGCCGCTCAACCCAATCGCTTCTGAACCACCGGTACTCCAGGCCAAAGGCGGTTTCGATGGTCAGAAAATCCAGGACCACGAACGAAGGACGAATCCCCAGGCTCAGAGTCCAGGTGGAATTGTCGAAATTCAGGACCCTCATGTAGTTATTATCCGGATCGTCCAAGTCGATCCGGTCGCTGTTGTTCCGCAGGTCGGTCCATTGGTACTGCAGACCGGAAAACAACACGAGGGCCAAGGGACCACGCCGTGAAAGGAGTCTGCCGGCCTGAAACCGGACAAAACCGGATTCGTTCCTGTCATCGGTACTGGTGAGCTCTTCCCTTTCATACCAGTTGGGAGGCTGGCCGGTGTTGTATGTATGGTGTTCCCCATCGTTGAGAAAATCGTTGGGACCCGCAGCCACACCGATTTCCCAGACGCCACCCAGCCACAACCGCGCTGTCAACCCGCTATCCCAACCCAGGCCCCACTTCCGGTCCACCGGACCGGTCTCCACCGCGAACGCCGCCGGGAGCGACCACATGAAAACAATTACCAGGATGCCCACCCATACACTTTTCCGCGGCGTGAAAAACGGCATGCCCATCTCCATAGGGAAATCTATTTGAGATTTTCCGGGTTGAGACCTTCCAACTCGGGAACGATAAACAGGCCGTCCTTGCGAATCAGGGTCCCATCGAACCAGATCTCACCTCCGCCCCACTCGGGCGTCTGGATCAAAACGATGTCCCAGTGCTGGGCCGACTTGTTGCCGTTGAAGGCCGATTCATAGGCGTTGCCCGGGGTCAGATGGAAACTGCCGCTGATCTTTTCGTCGAACAGCGTGTCGAGCATGGGCTTGGTGATGTAGGGATTCACCCCCAAGGCGAATTCGCCGAAGTAGCGGGCGCCCTCGTCGATGTTCAGCGCGTCTTCGAGCTTGGACTGGTCGCCCTCGCAGGTGGCTTCGACGATCTTGCCGTTCTTGACCTGGAAGCGGATGTTGTCCAGCACCACACCACCCTGGCGTGTCTTTGTGTTGTACTGGATGACCCCGTTGACGCTGTCCTTCACCGGCGCGGTGTAGACCTCGCCGTCGGGAATGTTCCGGCCTCCGTCACATTTGACCGCGGCCAGGCCCTTGATGCTGAAGGTCAGGTCGGTTCCCGGCCCCTTGATATGGACCTTGTCCGTCTTTTCCATCAGGGCGTGCAACGGGTCCATCGCCCTGCTCATCCGGGCGTAGTCCAGGGTGCAGACCTTGAAGTAGAATTCGGCGAAATCCTCGGTGGAGCGTTCAGCCGCCTGGGCCATGGAAGGGTTGGGGTAACGCAGAACGCACCACTTTTTCTTCAGGCGGATGGGTATGTGCACCTCGCCCCAGTAGGCCTTGTCATGCCACTTCATGCGGTCGGCGTCGATGTCGGCCAGGTCAAAGGGATTGGAGCTGCCACGCACGCCGATGTAGGCATCCACGGCTTCCATGATCGGCTTGTGGAACCGGCCCCAGGAAGCAAACTGTTCCTCGCCGGCGTTGTTGATGAATCCGCGGCTGAGCGTCTCGTCGTTGTAGTACCAGAACGGCACGCCCCCGTGCACGGTGGCCACACGAACAAGTTCCTTACCCAGTTCCATGGCTTCGAGACCCTTGATCTCGATGTACACCTTCTCACCGGGCTGGAGTTTGACGCTGTAGGTAATGAGCTGTTCGGCCAGTTGGGTAACGCGCGGATCCATCGGAGCCTCCTCGGGGTTTTGGGGTGGACCCATGATAACCAACGCCGGCGGCTGGTCCTACCCAAAAATGACCGACCGCGATTTCAAAGGGTAAAGATTCCCTTTCCTGCTTAGTTTCCTATTATTGGTTGAAGATTGGAAACCCGTCCATTTCTCCTGGAGGATGACCCATGAGCCCCGACCACAACGATCCCGCCGGCCTGTTGCCCCCCGGAGCCGCGGGTTTCGTGGATCACATTGGAATCGCCGTCGCGGACCTGGACGAAGGAATCGCCCTGTACCGTGATCTTCTGGGCCTGGAGTTGGAAAGGACCGAAGAAGTGCCCCGGGAAAACGTGAGGGTGGCTTTCCTCAAGCTGGACCGTTCAGGAGCCGTGGGCCACATCGAACTGCTGGCCCCCATGTCCAACGAGGGCGCCATCGCCGCCTTCATCGCCCGCAAAGGGCCGGGACTGCATCACATCGCGGTGGCCGCGAAGAACATACCCATGATGCTGGACAGGTGTCGTGAGGCGGGCTTGAAACTCATCGACCAGGAGCCGCGACCCGGAGCCGGCGGCAAGCAGGTGGCTTTCCTGCACCCCAAATCGGGCGGCGGAGTTCTGATCGAAGTCTGCGCCTGAGGCTTCCTCTCCGGATGAAACCGGGCCTATCGTTCCTCGAAAAGGCCCACATCGCGCCAGGATTGTTTACCGTGGACCGGGGTCTGGTCGGGCTCTCCGGTGGGATTGATCCACGACGGAACATAACCCGCCCCGAACATGTTCCCCAAATGCCGGCTGCTTTCGTTGCCCACGTACAGGGCCTGTGGATCGCCTTCCGGGCAGCCCTCGAGATCCGCGCAGGACATAAGCCCCTTCGGATCCAGGCCGAGTCTGATATTCTCGGGACGTCCCTGGATCATGACCTTCCACCGGACGAGAAGAACCTTCCCGCCGCGGATTCTTTCCCCCGGATGCAGACCGGCCGCGATATGTCCCATTTCCTGGCCGACATTCAGCGCCTGGGAGGGAAACGTCTGTTCCAGGATGAACGCTTCGGCGCCCGTGATTGTCAGCTTGAATTCCATCCCGCCCAGATGGAGAAAAGCCTCCCCATCCAAGGCCACTTCATCAACGTCCGTCAGCCAGGCAAACACTTCGAAAGTGGTCACCCCGTTGACGGGCTCTCCGGTATCAAGAACGCTGACCAGGGAATCCCCTTCGACGAAGGAAAAACGGATCAGACCGTTTTCTCCACACCAAGTCGAGGCACCGGCCTGGCCGGGCAGGAGAACCGCCGGAAACAACAACAGAGTCAGCAGGACCGCCGTCATGACGGATCGATTCAGGGCCGGGGCTTTGCCGTTCATCGCTTTTCCTTTCGGGACGGCGGGCAGCGCCCGCTTCATCGGGATCAACTTCCAGTGCTGGCGTAGTTCCTTACGCCCCGTTGCCATATCAGGAGCGAGCCACCGAACACCACCAGCCCCACCAGGGGCGTCAACAGAGCCAGTCGGCCGAACTCCTCGCTGCCGAGGAACCAGGTCGCCGGGAAAAAGGCCACCCAGGCGAACGGCAGCACGAACGTCAGGAAAATCCGGACGGGCAGGCTGTAGATCGTGATCGGATACCTGCTGAACCGGATGATGTTGTAAACGGGCGGCGCCAATCCCATCCTGTCCTCGTGCCAGAACGACACCGAAGTTATCGTCAGGAAAACGCCCATGTAGACCAGAGACGCCGACGGTGCCAGGATAGCCAGGGCCAACAGTTCTTGTACACCAAAATCGAGCCCGAGTTTCATTCCCGCGTAAGTCATCACCACGATCCCCAGGAGGATCTCGTTGAGGCCCGAAACGTTGAAGGACTCGAAAATCACCTGGGCCAGGGTGCCCACCGGCCGCAGCAGCACACGGTCGAACTTTCCCTGGATGATGTACTGGTCGCTGAAACGATACAGATTGACGCTGACAAGGTTGAACAGGCCCAGAGGCAGAAGACTGAAGGCATAGATGAACAGAACCTGTTCAAAGGACCACCCGTCCAGCGCCTTGACCTTGCTGAACAGTGTGGACAGCACCGCCAATTGGATAACCATGCTGAAGGAGACGGCCAAAGTGTCGACGAAAAAGTCCATTCTGTAGGCCAGTCTCATCTTGATAAATTGCGTGAAGTAGGCGGCGAAAATGCCTGCCTGCCATACAGTTCTGCCGACAGGGCCCTTCTGCGGGATTTGGCTCCAATTGGTCTCGTTCTCCTTCATGTCACCCCCCCTGCACCACAACGTGACGAACGGAAATGCGCCAGACGAGACGACCGGCCACGAACAGACCCACGGCCCAGGCCACCTGCAGAAGCAGAGCCGCGTAGAGTTCATCGCCCGGCCGCTTGCCCAGATAGATGGTCACCGGTATGTAGCTGATACCCTGAAAAGGCAGCCATTCCACCACGCGCTGGAACCACTCCGGAAAAAACGTGAATGGAACAACAACACCGGTCAGGAAATCCATGCTCACCATCTTGGCCCGCAGGACACCCTGGATGTTCTTCATGTTGAACGCGAGACACCCCAGCAGAAAATTGATCTGACTGTAGATGACCAGGGCCAGGCAGAAACTGATGAACGTCCACAGGTAAAGTATTGAATCCGGCGGACCGCCGATATGGAACAACGGCACGATCACAACCATGATCGGCAGTGTGAACATGATCAGCCGAAAACCGGATTCGCCGACGGCTTCGAACATCATCACCGTCTGCACATGGAAGGGCTTGATCAGTTGCATGGCGATCTCGCCCTCGGTGATCATGCGCATCAGGTCGCGGGCGATGTTGTTGAAATAGAAACTGCGGCCGATCCAGCTGACGGCCACGTAGGTGATCACCTCACTGAGGCTCAGACCGCCGATGGTGGCGCCCTGCGCATCGGCCACCCGGCTGGCGAACAGGGCGGTGTAGAGATAATAGTGGCCTGACACGAAGACAGTGTAGCTCACCACCCCGGTGTAGTAACGCAGGCGGTAGGCCAGGAACTTCAGAAAGGCCAAACGGATGAAATGGAAATACAAACCCACCGAGGCGGTGGCCGTACGATGCCAGGGTTCGAGAATCGCCGTGTTCACCTGTTTGCCCGGGAATTCGCTCACGAAGCTTCCCGTCCACTCTGGCGATAGATTTCGCGGACAACTTCATCGATGCCCGGTTCGGCCATGTGCAGATCCGATACTCGCAGCTCGTTGACCAGGCGCTTGATCACTTCGGCGCCCGGCACCTCGACCCGGTTGAATTCCGCGTGATGGCGAAGACCCTCGATTTCTTCCCAGACCACCGGCAACCCCGCGGTGATCGAGGCCAGCTCCCCACTGGTGGCGCTATCGCGTAATTCAACCGTCATGCGCACCTGACGGCCCACCCGGCGCCGCAGGTCATCGAGTTTCCCGTCGAAATGCACCCGGCCCTTGTCGATGATGATCACTCGCTTGCACAACTGTTCGATGTCCCCCAGATCATGTGTGGTCAGGATCACCGTAACGCCCTCGCCCTCGCAGATTTCCCGCAGAAAGATCCGCACGTTTTCCTTGGCCAGGACATCCAGCCCAATGGTGGGTTCATCGAGGAACAGCACCCGTGGCCGATGCAGCAAAGCCGCGGCCAGGTCACAGCGCATGCGTTGCCCGAGCGACAGTTTACGAACTGGTTGGTGCAGATATTTACCCACTTCGAGGAGTTCGTCGAACAGCTTCATCTGCCGCTCGTAGGTGGCGTCGTCCACCTCGTAGATCTTCTTCAACAACCGGAAGGATTCGACCACGGCAAGGTCCCACCACAACTGGGTGCGCTGTCCGAAGACCACTCCGATGTGCCTTGTGTACTGCAGACGCTGTTTCCAGGGAACCAGCCCCCCCACGGTGACCGTGCCCGAGGTGGGTGTCAGAATGCCGGTGAGCATCTTGATGGTAGTTGACTTGCCCGCTCCGTTGGCTCCGATGTAACCAACCATCTGGCCGGCGGGAATGTCGAAGGAGACGGATTCCACCGCGCGCAGCAGTTCATGCCGCGGACGCACAAGATCGACCAGCCCGCCGGTGACACCCTCCCGTTTCCTGGTGAGACGGTAGTCCTTGGTCAGATCACGGACCTTGATGAGGGCTTCCATCAGAAGGAAAGATCCTCTCCGGAGTCTTTTCCGGAACCGTCCGAGGTTTCATCCTCTGATCCGGATTGCTGCAATTCCGCCACCAGATCGCGAACCTCGGTGTCGGTCTTTTCCAGCTTTTCCCGGCAGACCTGGATCAGTTCAACCGCGCGTTTGACTTCTTCACTCAAACGATCGATGTCGATTTCGTCCTGCTCGAGACCGGCCAGGATCTGTTCGACTTCACTGACCGCTTCACCGAAAGAGAGTTTTTTGGCCGGTGCCCTTTTTGGCCTTGTCCTTTTTTCCGCCACTTCGTTTCCCTTTTTTGGAGGATTTCCCACCGGCGGCAAGTTCATGCCCCGGCTGCACGATGCTGCGGACCAGACCGTCGCTGAACCGCGTGCCGATGATGTTTCCCGGCGCCAGGGAAGCGGCCTTGGTCACCGCCCGCCCCTGCTCGTCGAGTGTGATTGTGAACCCGCGAGCCAGCAGGAGGTCCGGATCCATCAGCCGGGTCTGGGCAGCAAGACCTTCCAGCCTGGCGCCCTGCGAGACCACCGGCCGCACCGCTTCGCGGACCAGGCGGCCAGTCAAGGATTCCTGCTCCCTGCGAGCAATGGCCGTTAGAGCCGCCGCGGCGCCTGCCAGACCTACCTGCAATCCGCCCAGAGTTTCCCGGGCGTAAGAAATTCTTGTTACCGCGATGGTGCCAAGCCCGGTCCTCAGGTCCGCCAGGACCCCTCGTCCGGCCTCGAGACTGCGGGATACCCGGTCCTGCATCCTGCCAGCCGCGGACTGATAGCGAACCCTCGCCCGCAGGCAAATTCCTTCGGCCGCCCGCCCCAGGCGTTCAGTCGCTTCTTCGAGCCTGTTCGATGCCTCGTCGACAGTTTCCACCAGGAATTCAGCCGCCGCGGTGGGTGTCTTACAGGCATGATGGGCAACCAGATCCGCGATGGAGGTGTCGATTTCATGCCCGATAGCCGTGATCACCGGAACGGAACATTCGGCGATGGCCACCGCCAGATCACGCTGGTCGAACCAGGACAGGTCCGCCCGGGACCCGCCTCCCCGGGTAATGACTATGACATCCACTCCGGCGGCAGCATGTCCTTCGAGCGCGCGGATCACCTCCGGTTGCAACTGTTCCCCCTGCATCTTTGCCCCCCGCAACCGGACCCGGAAGGCCCACCGGCTATCTTCGATGCCGGTCATGAAATCCCGTTCCGCTGCGCTGCCGGGCGAGGTGATCAGCCCGATGCGAAGAGGCAGTTCAGGAAAGGGTAAAGCCGCGTTTTTTTCCAGAAGGTCTTCCTGTTTCAGGTAGGCCAGGATTTCGCGCCGCCGGGCTTCGAGCCGACCGAGAACGAAACTCTTGTCCACCCCTACGACTTTCAGGCTCATTTTCCCGAATTTGGCGTAGAAATCGACCTTGCATTCGAGGCAGACCTCCATCTGGTTCGCGATCTGGAAATCCGGATCCGTGCCGTCCAGGTAGCGGCCGAGGTTGAAACGTTGGCGGTCCCAGCCCATTAGCGAGGTGGAGATCTGGTAATCGGCCGCGCCGCTGCCTCCGGTTTCATGGAGCTCGAAGTAGACGTGGGTGCGGCGGGCCGCGTCGTGGGGCAAACGCTGAACCTCACCTCTGACCCACACGGTCCCGGGGAATGCTCGTTCGATGGCGTCCGAGATCCCCTCGTTGATCTGCCGAACGGTCATCACTTCACGTCGGGGTTCAGTCGACTCTTCAAACAAGGCATCGGTACTCAAATCTTCACCTCCTCCCAGTTGCTTTTGACGAAAATCAGGACCATGCCGACGGCATAGAGCGTAAACCAGGTCAACAGGGCCAGCCAGGCGCCCATCAACCCGCCCTTCATCACGACTCCGAAAAGATAGGCCAGGGGCGTCAACAGGCATACCCCCGTCAGGATATCCACCAGCATGACCGCCCGGGTCATCCCCGCGCCCCGCAAGGCTCCGGCAAGGGTCAGACCCACCGCGTCGATGAGTTGCACCAGTCCCATCAGCCGGAGAATGGGAACACCGGCGGCGATCAAATCCTCACTGGAAGAAAACAGCCTCAGCAGAAATTCGGGAATTGCCAGAAAGAACACCCCGAATATACCCATGAACACCATGGACAGCCCCACCCCGTACCAGGCCGACCGTCGGGCGCCGCGAGGATCCTCCCTGCCCAGGGACTGGCCCACCAGGGTCTGCACGGCGGCGCCCACCCCGATCCCGGGCATGAAGCTGAGCGACGCGATGCGCATCACCACGTTGGCCGCGGCCACGGCGATGATGGATATCCTGCCCAGAATAAAATAGAATACCAACAATCCGATGATGATACCAAAGGTCTGCAGCGCGGGCGGCCAGCCGATCACCAGAAAAGGTCTGATCAGCCGACCCTGGAAATTCGACCGGCACATAATCCGGAAACGGTGGCGAACCGTCGGCCGCAGCAGAAACCCCAGGATCACGAAGCTGGCCAACAGGGCGCTCAGGCTGCTGCCCAACGCGGCTCCGGCCACCCCCATGGCCGGAACGCCCAGTTTGCCGAAGATCAGGATCCAGTTCAGCAGGGCGTTGACCAGGTTCATGCCGATCCCGACACCCATGCCGATCCTGGTCCAGCCCGCGCCGTCGAAGACGGCCTTCGCCTGGAAGAAAAACAGCAGGGGAAGCATTCCCGCGTAGCGGTAGACCAGATAGGAACGTCCCAATTCCCTGACCTGGGGATCGTTGGTCACCAGTCTCATCAGGCCGTCGGGCCAGGCAATGCCCACAAACATGAAAACCGCGCCCGCTGCCAAGCTGACCGTTACCGCGGTTGCCAGAATCGAGCCCACTTCGGATTCCCGGCCCTCACCAATCCGACGGGCGGTGAAGGTCTGGGCCGCCACGTCGATGGCCTTGATGCTCATGGCCACGGCGGAAAACAAAAGGGTCGCCACAGCCACCGCGGCCAGGGGACCTTCCCCCAACCGCCCCACCATCAACGTGTCGATCAGACCCATCAGGGTCTGTGACAGGTGACCGAAAACGATGGGCGTCGCCATACCGGTGATCGTCACCAGCAGGCGACGCCTTGTGACGTCCCCCAGTCTTTCCCCGGTCGTCGCCGGGATCAGGGTCTCGTCAGGAGACAAGAATCTGAACGGCCCTGGCCATCAGCCGCGCCCCGAAACCGGTGCCGCCCTTGGGCCCGGTGGCCCGGGCGCTGTTCGACCAGGCCGGACCCGCGATATCCAGGTGAGCCCAAGGGGTCTCGTCGTCCACAAAATGAGCCAGGAAGGCCGCGGCGGTCAGGGCCCCGCCTTCACGCCCCTTGCCGAGATTCTTCAGATCACTCCAGGTGCCTTTCACTTCCTCCATGTGCTCGTCCACCAGGGGCAAATGCCAGACCCGCTCGAACGTTTCCCCCCCGGCCTGCTTGATCGCGTCGATCAAGGTGCCGCTGTTGGACATGAGACCCGCGAAATGATCGCCCAAGGCAACAACGCAGGCGCCGGTCAGGGTCGCGGCATCGATGATGTAGTCGGGTTTGTCCCGGCCGGCGTACCACAGCGCGTCGGCCAGGATCAACCTGCCCTCGGCGTCGGTGTTCAGGACTTCAACCGTCTTCCCACTGGCCATGGTGATGACGTCGGCCGGTTTGACAGCCAGACCGTCAGGCATATTTTCGGCAGTCGGAACGATCACGCGCAGATTGACCGGCAGCTTGAGACGGGCGGCGATGAGCCCGGCGCCCAGCACCGCGGCCGCTCCACCCATATCGCTCTTCATCAGATCCATTCCCGCGCCGGGCTTCAGCGAAATACCGCCCGAATCGAAGGTGATGCCCTTGCCGACCAGGGCGATGGTCGGGGCATTTTTGCCCGCGGCGCCGCCCACCCGGTATTGCAGATCGATCAGCCGTGGTTCCTGGCGACTGCCCTGCCCCACACCCAGGATGCCGCCCATGTTGAGTTTTTTCATCTGGGCGACGTTCAGGACCCGACAACTCAGCCCCTCGGCCCGGGCCATGCGTCGGGCGCGCGAGGCCAGATCTTTCGGCGTCAGGATGTTGGGCGGCAGGTTGACCAGATGGCGCGCGAACAGACAACCGGCGGAATAGGCCTGGGCCTCGACGAGACCCTCGCGCAACGCTTTGCCACGAGCGGTCGATTTTTTCGAAGGCCGGTCGAGGAATTTCCAGCCGCGGGGCAGGTCAGTCGCTTTCTTTTTGCCCGTCTTGAGTTCGCCGATCGGCGCCAGAGCCAGCTCGGCGCCTTCGACCCAGCAGCGGGCAAACGCTCTGTCGTCGAAGCCGATCACACCTGGAACGGGCATCTGCACCAGCACCCGGGCCGCCTTCATGGCCTTGGCCCGCTTGGC
>JAGLCY010000025.1 GCA_023270185.1 Candidatus Krumholzibacteriia bacterium
GTGACAGACGCGATTGTCGGGTGCAAGCGCTTGTTATGTTTCCGCTAGATTTTTCCCTCATTGATCGTGATACGCCCTTTGTCGAGATGCACCGCAATATTGAGCGCCGACCGCTTGCCGGCCACAGTACTTCGTTTGTAGGAGTTTAGCTTTCGCACGCATTCGTCGATCGCCAAATCGAGTTTCAGCCCGTCCTCGAAGGACAGTGTGACGTTTAGCACTTTGGTATTTGGGCCCAATGCCTCCTGCTTCGGGCTCAATTTCCCAAAGTTGCACCCACCAAATGAGAATGACTTTGTCGAGGGGGTAGACGGCATTTCAACTTCCTTTTTTTTCGCTGGCGGTGCAAATCCGACTGGATTAACACCCTCACGCTCCAGCAAGATCGAACGAATCCTGGCTACATATTCACGAAACTGAGGCTGCTCACTGCCATCGAAGTCATCGCCGCAGTGCCGCATCGCACGGACAGAAAAAAACATCGCTATTCGGATTTCTGAAATCGAATCCATGTTTGGCGCCTGAGCAATCCTGGCGCACTCGTCGAATCCCCCGGCCACACCGTAACCATCAAAGTCACCGGCGAATGACCACAACTCGTCTTCAGTTGCGCCTACAATAGGAAGATCTGAAATCGTCAATTCTTCAGCAGGCATAGCTACCTTTTTCCAGTAAGCATAACGTTATTTCTGCAGGTCTCGGATGACAGTCTGAGTTTTCCTTGAACCGAACCCCAAAATAAACCGTCACCCACCGTTTACGCACTGTCTAGAAGGCGTCAACCTACTTTGTATCCAATCAGTCTGTGATGATATCAAAATATCAACGCAAGTACAAGGATATGGGATCGCATAGCAGTTTCCCTGTATATCTATGGAATTGGCAACGTTCTTGTAAGCCTGATAAGCAAAGAAGGCCCATTGGCGTAAGGATCGGCCAGCCATCACCAAGCGTTGACATACTAAATAAGGTATAGTACAATTAAGTTATGTGGGAAGTCTACGAGCATCGCCGTCTTTCAAAAGTTCTTCCCAAGCTGCCAAAGGCGGTATTGAAGCGCTACGAAAAATGGAAAGATATTGTTCGAGTTTCCGGACCACCGGGCTTACGGGCGATAAAGGGTTTCCACGATGAAGCACTGCGTGGCGAATGGCAGGATCACAGGTCTTCTCGCCTTGACCAACAATATCGGGTGATTTACCAGGTCGAGGCCCAGGAGATCCATGTTTATGTAATGGATCTGACCGCTCATGATTATCGGAGGAAGTAGATAGTGGCGCGCAAAGGATTCCGAAGAGCACAAAAGAACATTGATGTTTCGGTGGGAGAATCTGTTCGAATTATTCGGGAATTGCAGGCACTTAGCCAAAACCAACTGGCAGCGCTTTCCGGAATTCCCCAGTCGACAATTTCGGCCATTGAAAATGATCGAGTGACTCTTGGCGTGGAACGTGCAAAAACCCTGGCCCGTGCTTTAATGTGTCACCCGGCAGTATTGGTATTTCCAGGCTGGGATGTCGACCGCGAGTTTGCGGCCAAACAGGGACTTATTCCCGGTCTCGCCTGATCGATATCAACTCTTAATCCTGATCGGTCCCAACCTCTTCATCTCATCTTCAAGCCTTTCGGCCAGGAACAACTTCAAAAGGCTCTGATAGGGTACATCCCTCTTGTTGGCCAAGACCTTCAACTCTGCCAACATGTGTTCAGGCAGGCGGAGCGATATAGTCTTCAGCGATGGTTTGAGATTCGGCAGTACCAGAGGCCGCGCGTCCGACCAGTCGATGTAATCGGTCGAATCCGTTCTGGACCAGAATTCCCGCTCCTGGTCTTCGGACTTATGCATGGGAATATTTTTAGATTTTTTTGCCATAACCCTCATAACTCCGGCGTTCTTTTCGACTCATATCACGGGCCGAAATAACTCGAATCAAATCTTCACGGATGGTGAAGACCAAAAACAGGTGGCGATCAGAATCCGTTCTGCCAAGCAGGAAGAACCTGTCCTCCCCCGCCGAATGGTGTTCATCTGAAAGTGCAAGGAGTGGCCGGTTGAAGAACACCTGCTCGCTCTCCGCAGCCGTAACACCATGCCTCTCCCAGTTCTTGAGAAGATTGCCTTCATCCCAGTCAAAACCTGTACAAGCCAGTAGTCTCACAATTACGTCCATGTTGTTTGTATACTCCTCCAATATACATTAACCCCGAGGGAAATGCAACACTATCCCTCACAACTCATCCAACGGACTTCTCACCCCCCGCCCCCCTTTGTTCAGCACGTGCGTATACATCATCGTCGTTTTAAGATCAGCATGCCCCAGCAATTCCTGAATCGACCGAATGTCGTACCCCGCCTCAAGCAGATGCGTCGCGAACGAATGCCGCAGCGTGTGGGTCGTCACCCGCTTGGAAATCTGCGCTTCACGGGCTGCCGACTTCACATTCCGCTGGACGACGGTCTCGTGCAGATGGTGCCGCCTCCACTCGCCCGTCTCCTGGTGGAAATACCGTCGCGTCGCCGGAAACACCCACTGCCACGGCCACTCCCGGTTGGCGTTGGGATACTTCCGCGTCAGGGCCCCGGGCACCTCGACGTATCCCGCCCCGATCTTCAGGTCGGCCGCGTGCTGGCGCCGGGCGATTTCCAGGTGGTTTTTCAAAGGTGCCTTCAATCGTTCGGGCATCATCGTCCGCCGGTCCTTCTGACCTTTGCCCCGGCGCACCAAAATTTCGGAACGATCAAAATCCACATCATGGACCCGCAGCCGGAGCCCTTCCATCAATCGTAACCCCGATCCGTAGAGCAATGATGCCACCAGCCACGACGGCCCCTGCAACCTGTCCATGACCATTTCAACTTCCCGCCTCGTCAGCACGGTCGGCACACGGACGGGCTGCTTGGCGCGCACGATGTCGTCCATCCAGGGCAACTCGATATCCAGGATTTCCTTGTAGAGGAACAGGATCGCGCTCAACGCCTGGTTCTGCGTCGAAGCGGCCACTTTGCGGTCGGTCGCCAGATAGGAAAGGAACCTGCTCACTTCCGGGCCGCTCATATCTTTCGGGTGTCGTTTGTCATGAAAGATGATGAAACGATGGATCCACCGCGTGTAGGCCTGGCCGGTCTTAGGGCTGAAGTGCTTGGCCTGGATGGCGCGGTGGACATCTTCCAGAAGTTGGGACATTGGTCGTGTCCGATCCGGGAGGCGGGTTCACCGACGGTATGGCATATTCAATGCCAAGAATCAGGTCCTGATCTTCTCCGCCCAGGACATGCAACCCGCCTTGGGATGCACCGGTCCCTTGACCAGCGTGCAAGTGCCACAAAGTCCGCCCTTGGGATCCGGAACCCAGAAACTGCAGGTCACGCAGAGTTTGGTGGGGTCCTTGGCTCGCGCCTGGTACTTGAAGTTGGTCCTGGTGGCTCGCTCGTCGGGGGTCAGTTGCGAAAGGTCATTGCAGGGATCGGCGGCTTCCTTCGCCGCTTGGATGGCGTTGTGGGGCTGCGAACCCAATTCCTCCGCCTGTTCCCCCCCACACCCGGGCAGATAGACCACCGCCACGCCGGCCAATCCCCAGACTCCCGCCCGCTGCACGAATTCCCGACGATTAATCTTGTTACGTGTCCCATTTCCTTCACTCATGACGATTCCTTTCATTCATCCGCAACACTTGGCCATAATCCCCGAAAACACCCTTCCTCAGCTACATAATTTTCGGAGTGGACCTGAAACGAATTCCCGATCCGAATCGTAGGTACCTTTTGCCCCCTGATCAGGTTATGCTGGGCATTCGCTGTCCGTTCATGAACCGAGGAGTTTCCGATGCGCCGTTTTGCCGTTGTTCTTCCGCTGCTCGCACTGGTTTTGGCCGGATCCGCCCTGGCCGAAGGCGGTGCCCTCGATTACCAGATGCCCGCCCAGGTGCTGGCCGACATCATCGACGCTCCGCCCACCCCCGGCGTTTATCTCAGCCCGGACAACGAGTGGCTGCTGTTGCTCCAGCGCCCCGGTTACCCCCCGATTTCCGAGGTGGCCCAGCCTGAGCTCAGGTTGGCGGGCTTGCGCATCAACCCACGCAGCAACGGCCCCAGCCGGGGACGCAACCTGAACGGACTGACCTTCCAGCGTCTGTCCGATGGAGAGGAAATCCCGATCACCGGACTTCCCGCCGAAGCCCGCATCACCAGCGTCAGCTGGTCGCCTGACGCCAAGCGCGTCGGCTTCGTGGTGAATTCCGAAGACAAACTGAGCCTGTGGTACGCCGAACTCAAAAATGGCAAGGCCGTGCGCGTTTCACCCGAAGACATGGCCCTCAACTCGGTCTACGGCCGACCCTACAACTGGCTCGCCGACGGCAAGAGCTTCGTGGCGCGGATCCTACCCGCTGGACGTGGTGACGCTCCCGCGGAACCGGTGACCCCCTCGGGCCCGGTGGTCCAGGAAAACCTGGGAAAAAAGGCGCCCGCCCGGACCCTGCAGGATCTTCTCCAGAACCCCTACGACGAATCACTCTACGAGTACTACACCACCAGCCAACTTGTGCGGCTCGACATCAAAGGGAAGGTCGAAAACCTCGGTTCCCCGGCGGTTTTTCGCGCGGTGAATCCCTCGCCGGACGGCAAATTCATCATGGTCCAGATGGTGCAGCATCCCTACTCCTATTCCCTGCAGGAAGATGATTT
>JAGLCY010000250.1 GCA_023270185.1 Candidatus Krumholzibacteriia bacterium
GTCGCCCGCCGTGTCGGCGACGCCTGTCCGGGTAACGGTCCAACGCATGAATGGAATCCTCCAGGATTGAATGAATCGGTTGAGCGCAATATTCTAGCACCGCGTGGGAGATTGGCCATCCTATTATGAGGATCCGCCCCGTTTCCCTCCGCAACCAATGACTTGAGGGCTCGGCCCCGGTGATCTACACTGCCCACAATCGACATTGAACCAACCGAGGACCCATATGACCCGCAAAAACTCATTGCACTGGCAGATCCTGTTGGCCCTTCTCCTGGGCGTGGGCGCCGGACTGATCTGGCCCCGGGGCGCCACGCTGCCGGGCGGGCTGGAACCCTACTCGGTTTTCGACTTCCTGGGCACATTGTTCCTGCGGGCCCTGAAGATGGTGATCGTGCCGCTACTGGCCGGGTCCATTATCTCGGGAGTGGCCGGCGTGGGCGCCCAGCGCGGGCTGGGTCGTCTGTTCAGCAAGACCTTCGGTTGGTACGTAACCACCAGCCTGATGGCGATCCTGGTCGGCCTGCTGCTGGTGAACATCATCCATCCCGGGGTCATCGACGGTGTCCCCGTGGGCGAACGCATGGGCCTCGGCGAAGCGCCACCCGAGCTGGCCGCCAAACTTGAAGGACGCGGGGTTGGCGACATCGTGGGCATCGTCCAGCGCATGGTGCCTGATAATCCGGTGGCCGCGGCCGCCGAGGGTCAGATGCTGCCCCTGATTTTTTTCTGTGTGATATTCGGCCTCGCCATCACGACACTTTCCGAGGAGCGCAGGAAAAACCAGCTTGGATTCTGGGAATCCCTCTTCGCCACCATGATGAAGATCACCGGCTGGGTGATCGCCACGGCGCCGGTCGGTATTTTCGGACTGATGGCCAAGACAACCGCCACCAGTGGCTTCGAAGCCTTCGCCCCTCTCGCCCTCTACGGCGTGACCGTATTGGGCGCCCTTCTCATCCATTCGACGATCTTCCTGCCGCTTCTGGTCAGAATAGTCGGCAATTTGCCGCCGCATCGCCACGCCCGGGTCATGGCGCCGGCGCTGCTGACCGCTTTCAGCACCCGCAGCTCCTCGGCCACCCTCCCGTTGACCATGGACCGCATCGAAAACGGCGCCGGGGTGAGCAACCGGGTCACGAGTTTCGTTCTGCCGCTGGGCGCGACCATCAACATGGACGGCACCGCCCTCTACGAATGCGTTGCCGCCATGTTCATCGCCCAGGCCTACGGGGTGGAATTGGGGTTCATGTCCCAGGTGCTGGTGGTGATGACCGCGCTGCTGGCCAGCATAGGCGCGGCCGGAATTCCCGCCGCCGGTCTGGTGATGATATCGGTCATCCTCCAGGCGGTCGGCCTGCCCCTGGAAGGATTGGCTTTGATCCTGGCCATCGATCCGATCCTGGATATGTGCCGAACGGCCGTGAACGTCTGGAGCGACAGCTGTGGCGCCGTGGTGATCGCCCGTACGGAGGGCGAAAGCGATGTCCTGACCTAGCGAGGCGGGTGTTGATGCAGACGGGCGTTTGATGCTTGTTCCCTCTGCCCGGATGTGGCACCCTGATGAGCGAAAAGATATTCCAGCGGCCTATTTTGCAACGGTTCGGAACCGATTGCGTAATAGACTTAGCCCTCGACATTTCGGTCGCCAAACTCCGGAGATGCAGGTTTGACACCAGACAACGGACCAGATGAATTCAATGGTGAATCCTTCAGCGAAGGATTCGACCAGGGTTTCGGCACCGCCGGCACCGAAGGTCTGCTGCTGCCTCCCTGGGAACGGCGGGAGCGGTACGGTTTTCTCAACGGGCTGTATCTTTCGATCAAGGACGTCATGCTGGCGCCCCGCACATTCTTCCACCGCATGCCCACCCAGGTCGGTCTGGCCCAGCCTCTGTATTTTGCCTTGGTCCTGGGTGTTGTCGCGGCCTTTTTCGTCTGGATGTGGTCACTGGCCGGCAGCTCGTTGCAGATGTTCGTGGCCGACGATCTGGAGGAAGTGTTCCAAGGCCCTCTCTATTCATTTCTGGCTTTCCTTTTCAGCCCCGTGACGGTTGCGATCCTCGTCTTTTTCAAAGCTGGTCTCATCCATCTGATGCTGATGCTCGTTGGTGGCAACAAACTCGGCTTCGAGGCCACTTTCCGGGTTGCCGCATACGGAGAAGCGGCGAGCATCCTGGCCCTGCTGCCTTTCTGCGGGATCTTCTTCGGTGTGCTGTGGAGTCTGTTCATCACCATTGTCGGGTTGTACAGCATCCATGAAACCGACCCCTGGCGCGCAGTGGTGGCGGTGATCGCCCCCATGTTCCTGTGCCTTTCACTTTTCAGCGCGAGCGCCATCCTGGTGATGGTGGGCCTGGGCTGACCTTCCCCATGCGGCTTGTTTCCGAAAAATCCCCACTCCCCAGACTGCTCGTGTTTCCGTTCGGGATCCTGGGTTTGTTCGGTCTGGCCGTGGTCAGGTTCAAGCCCAACCTGGTCCTGCAACTGGCCCACTGTCCCCTGCGGGACATGACCGGCGTGCCCTGTCCGACCTGCGGCGGCACCCACGCGGCAGTGGCCCTGGCCCATGGGCGATGGGCAGATGCCTTCGCCGCCAACCCCCTGATTACCGCGGGCCTGGTGTTGTTCGGGATCTGGCTGTTGACCGGAATACTCTCGACGATGGCACCGGGACTGCGCCGTGATCTGGTGTTGACCTCAATGGAAAAGAGAACCGCCAGAATTCTGGCGGTTCTCTCTTTCCTGGCGGCCTGGGCCTGGGAGATCTTCCGTTGAAAATCAGTATTCCGCCAGCAGCTTGCGGGCGATGACCAGACGCTGGATCTCGCTGGTCCCCTCGTAGATGCGCGTGACCCGTACGTCCCGATAATAACGCTCCACCGCATATTCCTTGCAGTACCCGTAGCCACCATGGATCTGGACGGCGGTATCGGCGGCACGACAGGCCGCCTCGGTGGACATCACCTTGGCCATGGCCGCCTCCTTGGTGAACGGACGCCCCTGGTCCTTCAGCCAGCAGGCCTGGTAGCCCATCATGCGGGCTGCCTCCAGGTCGGTGCCCATGTCGGCGATCATGTTCTGGATCACCGGCTGGGCAGCCAGGGCCTTTCCGAACTGCTCACGGACCCGGGCGTATTTGATGGATTCCTCGAAACAGGCCTGTCCAATCCCCAGAGCCTGGAAGGCGATGCCGATCCGTCCGCCGTCCAGGGCCGTCAGCGCGATCCGCAATCCGTCACCTTCACTGCCGAGCAACTGGTCGGCAGGCACCCTGACTTCGTCCAGATCAATGGTCACGGTGTCGCTGCACCGCATTCCCATCTTGTCTTCCTTCTTGGCGACCGTAAGACCGGGAGTCCCGTTTTCCACGATGAAAGCATGGGTGTCCTTGTGCCCGATTGTGCCCGGGGTACGGGCCAGGACAACGTAGAAAGCTGCCCGGCTCCCGTTGGTCACGAAGGATTTGCTGCCGTTCAGAACGTAGTGGTCGCCATCCCTGGTGGCGGTGGCGACCATGCCCGCCGCGTCGCTGCCCGAACCGGGTTCCGTGACACAGAAGGCCGCGATCTCACCAGCGGCCATGCGGGGCAGGAATCGTTTCTTGACCTCCTCGGTGCCGAACATCGCCAGTGGATAACTGCCCACGCTGTTGTGCACGGTGATCATCACGCAAACCCCGGCACTGGCTTTGGCCAACTCCTCGATCACCAGGGAATAGGTAAGCGTATCGACGCCCAGCCCACCGTACTGTTCGGGAAAGGACAGGCCGAAGAACCCGTTGTCGCGCATCTTGGCGATCAGGTCATCGGGCATGGTTGCTTCGACATCCATGCTGTGGGCAATGGGAGCGATCTCCTTGGCGGCGAAATCACGCACCATGTCGCGAAACATCTTCTGGTTTTCGTTCAGATCAAAATTCATGGACTTCTCCAGCTTGGGGACGGCCCGGATTGCGGATCGACCCTCGAAATATAGTAATTCACCCGATCGCTACCAAGGCGAAGACCACCTGGTGCCCAGACCAGGGCCCAGCAGGATCGCGTTGAGCAAAAGACGCTCGCTTTCGACGACCCAACGCCGGTAGGAGGGATGCCCCGCGAACAGGATCACCTGACCCCGGCCCAACGCCTCGCGCGTGGCATAGCCGGTATTTGCCAGACGGGCGGCGGCCTCGGGCCAGAGTAGCCCGCCCAGATGCATCCGCTCGACAGCCGGGAATCTGGCCGCCACCGAGACCGGGGGCGCGGCGATCATGGAATCATTACCGCCGAACCAGACGCTGATCGAAGGATCCAGACCGTAATTGAGCCAGAATTCCTCATCCAGATCCGCCCGCAGGAGCGCGCCCTGAGGCATGAAACGCTTCAGGCGACGGTCCGCGGCCTGCCGGTCTGCTTCTTCGGGAGCCTTCTGGCCCGGAGGCAGGATTTCCTTGAGCCAATTATCCAGCAGAACCGGGGATTCGGTCAAGGGTGTCCCCTGTTCGTGTTCGGCCACGAAGGGCATGGCCCCCGGCCCAAGGAACGGGGCTACGTCATAGGGGGATTCGCGCGTGGGGTCGGGTTTCTTCTCACTTCCATCCTTGGAAGGAGGCGCCTTCACCCGCAGCCCGGTCGCCACCGGTCGGCCCGCCGCCTGGGACTCGGCCGCCCCGATACTCCAGACCGGCGGAGGAAATTCCTCCAATGCCTGACCCCGGAAACGGGTCTTCGTCAAACCCGTTTCCCTGTCCGCCAGCATGCGGGCTCCACCTTCGATGCCGATGGCCGTGCCGCCGGCTTCGATCCAGCGGCGCAAACGGTCGACACCCCCGGCACCCAGGACCTGCCGATACATGCCCGGACCGCCGTACACCCCGGGAAAGACCAGGACGTTGTAACGGGATAGATCGGTGGCGCCAAAACGGCCCACATCCAGGCTGCTGAACCGCAGGTTGATTTCCTGGTCAAGGAGATGCCAGATCGCGCCGTACCCCGTGGGCGAAACCGGCATACCTGTCAGGACCCCGACCCGCGGGGCCACCAGGACCGGATACTCGCCGCCGCCCATGTAGGGCCCGTCTTCCGACCGCGCCGTCGTCACCGGAACCAGGTTCACCCCGTGCGTTTCAGCAAGACCGTTGAGCACGGCGGTCAGATCCTCGAGATTGCCTTCCCCGCGGATCACCATCGCACCACGCCTGAATTCCCGCCCCGCGATGGTGAAGGGTTTCCGGGCAACGCGTACCGTGACGCCGGCCTGGTGCAGACCCGCGAGCATCCGGGGCGCGTTGTCGGGATCACCGTCGATGATCACCGAGCTGTATGGTTCAACCAGGGGGGCCACCGTCACGGGCTCGACCGATGTCCAGGCCTGCCAGTCGCAGCTCGGAACTCCCCCGCTCCAATAAGCCGGGATCCCCCTCAACAGGGGCAGGGACCAGGCGGTTGTTTCGTAGAGGCGACTGCCCTTGCCCTTCTCCAGGTACTCCCTTTCCTCCTGGAAGAAAACGGCGTTCATGGGAACGTGGGGATCCAGGATCACGCGGGCCAGGAAGCCCCCGGGCTGATTCATGCGAACCAGGAGAGTGCCTGCCGGAAGTTCCACTTCGGATTTTTTTCCGGTTCTGGCATCCGTGAGATTATTCCCCTTGCCGCCATCTTCCCGCAGGACCTCGACCTCCAGGCCCTGATCCGTCAACAGCGAGGCAAAGGGTTCCAGGCGTCCCGGATGGCGGGGATCAGGCGGGAAGACCCAGACCCTGACCTTGCCTTTTCCACCATTCTCCACGGCCTGTGCCCGCGCGGCTACCTGATCAGACAGGATCTCGGCCGCGCCGTCCGCGAGGGAGGTCAGATTCGCCACCGACGAGGTGGTGTGGTGCTCGATGGCCTGGGCGAAGGTCCGCACCGTTCCGCTCCGTTTGCGCACGAGAGTGCCGGTGGTCCGGGACATCTCGTAAAGAATACCGACCGCACCGTGGTAGGAAGCCCAGGAAGATCCGTAACCGGGAAAGAACTCCTCGTTCCACTCGCCGGTGAAATAGGGATAACCGCGCCCATCCAGGGCCTTGGCCTGGTCGTCGGAGAAGGGTTTCTCCCACTTGCGGGCATTGGGCGGCAGATGGGGATTGAAGGGATGCCGGGGCGGTGGGAAAAGATAGGTCGCGTTGGCCCCCATCTCATGGCTGTCCACCAGCAACTGGGGCAACCAGGCGGCGATCTCACGGGACCGGGCGCTTTCGGGCTGGTTCATGGTGAACCAATCCCGATTCATGTCGAACAGGTAGTGGTTGCCGCGTCCCCAGGGCCAAACCGCCCGGTGGGACAGGTCGTCCTGGTCCGGGTTGGCGGTGCGGTGGGCAAAGGACATTGTCTGCGCCAGGTAGCGGGCCCGACCATCGGGATTTTCGCAGGGGTCGATGAGCACCAGTAGATTTGTCCGGAGCTTTTTGGAGACCTCATCCTCGCCGGCTACCAGCAGGTAGGCCAGTGAAGCGGCGGCGTCGGTGCTGCTCAACTCGTCGCCGTGGATGCCGTAGGCCATCCAGGCCACTGCCTTGGTCCCGGTCGAATCCTCAGGCGAGGTTTTTCCGGCTTGCCGGGGATCCAGGAATGCCGCGTGTCGCTGCTTGAACCCTTCCAGGTCCGCGATGGTGGCCTCGTCGGACACTGCCAGGATCACCATGGGACGACCTTCGTGACTGCGGCCGTATTCCAGGAGTCGGGCCCGGGGCGAAGCTTCGGCCAAGGCCCGGTAAAAAGCCAGAATCTCCTGCGGCCGCAGGGGACGTTGCCCGGGTTCGACACCTGTCACGGTGACCTGGGTCGGCAGATCAGGATCGAAAACCGCGCCCGGAAAAAGCTCCTCGAGAGTGATGGCCTTCACTCCGGCATTGAGACCATCGGCTGCAACAGGGGAAATGGCGAGGGCGCTTGACAGCAGAATGGCCCAAAAGCCGGCCAGTGATACTGGAACATGAAACCTGGGCATTATTATCTCCTGATGGGAAAAATTAGGAGCGGAGAGTGGACCCTCGAAGCGTGCGCATCATATCACAGTTTTGAAATTTGCCAACAAATGCCGCCGGACCACGAATGGCCCGGCGGCTGGAACCCGGACCTGAAAACTACTTTTTCAGCTCCATACTGCTGATCACCAAACGCTGGGCCTCGCTGGTGCCCTCGTATATCTCGGTGATCTTCGCGTCACGGAAATGACGTTCGACCGGATATTCCTTCGAGTAGCCGTTGCCGCCGAAAATCTGCACCGCCTCGTTGGTGATGAAGTGGCTGGCCTCACTGGCGAAGAGTTTGGCCATGGCCGATTCCGTACTGAACCGTCCTCCTTGGTCCTTGACCCACGCCGCGCGGTATGTCAGCAAACGAGCCGCTTCCAGACGCGTGGCCATATCCGCGATCTTCCATTGGATCGCCTGGAACTTGCAGATGGGTCGACCGAACTGCTCACGTTCCTTGGAATAGGCCAGAGCTGCTTCGTAGGCGGCGCCACTGATGCCAAGCGCCTGCGCGGCGATGCCGATTCGGCCGCCGTCCAGGGTGCTCATCGCCACCTTGAAACCCGATCCCTCGGGACCGAGAACCTGGCTGTCCGGCACCCACACGTTGTCGAAGGCCAGTTGGGCGGTATCAGAGGCCCGGATGCCCATCTTCTCCTCCTTGCGGATCACGCTGAAACCCTCAGCCTCCTTGTCGACAATGAGCGCCATGATGCCCTTGTAATTCAGTTCAGGGTTGGAATGGGCGAATACGATCAACGTGTCGGCGTGGGCTCCGTTGGTGATGAAATTCTTCATCCCGTTGATGATCCAACCGTCGCCGTCCTTTTTGACGGTCGTACTCTGGGCGGCGGCGTCGGTGCCGGCACCGGGCTCGCTCAGGCAGTAGGCGCCCAACTTCTCACCCTTGGCCAAGGGGGTCAGCCATTGCTTTTTCTGTTCCTCGTTGCCGTACGTCTCCAACGGCCAGCAGACCAGACTGTTGTTCACCGACATAATCACGCCGCAGGAAGCGCAGGCCTTGCTGATCTCCTCCATGGCCAGGATGTAACACAGGGAATCCAGGCCGGCTCCACCATACTGCTCGGGAACGTTCATGCCCATGAAACCCAACTCGCCCATCTTTTTGACCACTTCGGCGGGGAACTTCTCCTGTACATCACACTCCGCGGCAATGGGAGCGATCTCGCGGGCGGCGAAATCACGGGCCATGTCACGGATCATCCGCTGCTGTTCGTTGAATTCAAACTGCACATCAAACTCCTTGGCTCCGGTTCAGGTCAGTCGTAATCGTAGAAGCCCTTGCCACTCTTGCGGCCCAGATAACCTGCATCAACCATCCGCCGCAACAACGGACAGGGTCGGTACTTACTGTCACCGAATCCCTCGTACAGGACCTCCATGATGTCCAGGCAGATGTCCAGACCGATAAAGTCGGCCAGGGTCAACGGCCCCATGGGATGGGCCATGCCCAGTTTCATCACCGTGTCGATGGCCTCCCGGTCCGCGACACCCTCCATCAGGCAGTAAACGGCCTCGTTGATCATCGGCATCAGCACCCGGTTGGCGATGAATCCCGGGTAGTCCTGCACTGTGACGGGCACCTTGCCCAGATCCTGTGCGACCTTGGTGACGGCAGCCAGGGTCTCGTCGCTTGTGGCCTGCCCGCGGATGATTTCGACCAGCTTCATGATCGGCACCGGATTCATGAAGTGCATACCGATGACCTTGTCCGCGCGTTTGGTCACGCCGGCGATCTTGGTCAGGCTGATGCTGCTGGTGTTGCTGGCCAGGATGGTGTTCGGTCCACAGAGACCGTCCAGGGTGGTGAATATTTCCTTCTTCACCTCGAAGTTCTCGAAGACCGCCTCCACCACCAGTTCACTGTCCCCGGCGGCCTGCAGGTCCGTGGCCGCGTTCAGGCGACCGAGGGTGGCGGTGGCATCGTCCTGGGAAATTTTCTCTTTCTTGACCATGCGGCCCAGGTTCTTCTCGATCACGCCCAACGCCCGGTCAAGGTACTCCTGCTTGACGTCGATCAGGTTCACCTCGTTGCCGAACTGGGCAAAAACCTGAGCGATACCGTTGCCCATCGTCCCTCCGCCAATCACCGAAACTTTCATGATGTGATCCTTTCCCATTGTGGCCCAGCCCGTTTATGAAATGGAAATTGCCATGCTCACGGCGTCCCCGCCGCCAAGACACAAACTCGCGATGCCGTCTTTGACCCCCCGGTCCTCCATGGCGTGCAGAAGCGTCACCAGGATGCGAGCCCCTGAACAACCGATGGGATGTCCCAGGCTGACCCCGCCCCCGTTGACATTCACCTTTTCCTGGTCCAGACCGAGTTCGCGAACCACGGCCACGCTCTGGGCCGCGAAGGCCTCGTTCAGTTCGAACAGACCGTAGTCGTCGACGGTCTTGCCGGTCTTGGCCAACAGGTTTTTCACACTGGTTACCGGGGCCATCATCACCTCATTGGGTTCGACCGCTCCGGTACTTGCCGCTTCGATATGGGCGCGCACCGTCAAGCCGTTCGCCTTGGCGAACTCTTCGCTGCAGATCAGAAGTGCCGCCCCACCGTCGTTGATCGAAGAGGCGTTGCCCGCGGTGACCGTGCCGCCATCACGTTTGAAGGCCGGACGCAGCTTGGCCATGGATTCGGCCGTGGCATCAGCACGTGGTCCTTCATCACGGGACACAACCACTGGATCACGCTTGCGCTGGGGAACTTCCACCGGAACGACTTCCTTGTCGAACCTGCCCGCATCCCAGGCCGCGGCGGCCAGTTGATGGCTGCGGGCGGCATACGCGTCCTGGTCCTCACGACTGACATCGAAGTTGTCGACGACCCACTCCGCGGTCATACCCATGTGATAGTTGTTGTAGATGTCCCACAGCCCGTCATGGACCAGAAGATCGGTGACCTTGCCGTCGCCCAGGCGCAGACCGTCGCGGGCCTTGAGCAGGGCGTAGGGAATCTGGCTCATGTTCTCGAAACCCCCGGCGATGATGCAGTGCTTGTCGCCGGCGCGAATGGCCTGGTCGGCCAGGGCCACGGATTTCAGACCAGACCCACAGACCTTGTTGACGGTCATGGCGCTGACATTCGCAGGTACGCCGCCGAAGATCGCGGCCTGTCGGGCGGGATTCTGCTGAAGCCCGGCCTGGCAGACGTTGCCCATGATCACTTCGTCCACCTTCGCTGGATCAAGGCCCGTCCTTTCAAGAACGGCTTTCACGCACAGGGCGCCGAGTTGGGGCGCACGTACTGAAGCCAAGCCTCCCTGGAACCTGCCGATGGGAGTGCGGACCGCGGCACAGATCACGGATCGGTTGCTCATTTTCAATCTCCTTTTCAGTCCATCAATTCGCGCCGGCCGATGACCAGGCGCTGGATCTCGCTGGTTCCTTCGCCGATTGTGCAGAGTTTGGCGTCGCGGTACATGCGTTCCACGGGGTATTCGGTGGTGTAACCGTATCCACCCAGAATCTGGATGGCCTTGTCGGTGACGAACATGGCTGTTTCACTGGCGTGCAGTTTGGCCATGGCCGCCAAGTGGGCAAAATCCTCCCCGGCGTCTTTCAGACGACAGGCTTCATAAGTAAGCAGACGTGAAGCCTGGATCTGGGTGGCCATGTCCGCCAGCATGAATTCGATCGCCTGGAACTTGGCGATGGGCCTGCCGAACTGCTGGCGCTCCTTGGCGTAGGCGCGGGCGACGTCGTAGGCGCCCACGGCAAGACCGAGAGCCACCGCCGCGATCGAGATCCGACCTCCGTCCAGGGTCATCATGAAATACTTGAAGCCTTCACCTTCCTTGCCCAGCAGGTACTCGCCGGGAACACGCACGTCTTCGAGAGTCAGGGGCGCGGTATCGGAAGCCCGCAAACCAAGTTTGTTTTCCTTCTTCTCCACAGTGAAACCCGCGATGTCGGTGGGAACGATGAAGGCGGAGATGCCGTGGCTGCCCTTTGCCTCGGGGTCGGTCTTGGCCGTGATGATCAGGGCCCCCGCGTAGTGGGAATTGGTGATCCACATCTTGGTCCCGTTGAGAACCCAGTCATCGCCGTCCCTGACGGCGGTGGTGCGGGTGCCGCCGGCATCGCTGCCGGCCCCGGACTCGGTCAGGCCGAAGGAGAGCAGGGAGGCTCCGGTGGCCGCCACCGGAAGGAATTTCTTCTTCTGTTCCTCGGTGCCCAAGGTAGCGATGGGCCAACAGCCGAGGCTGTTGTGGGCGGCAACGGTCAGACCGTGGCTGCCGCAGACCCGGGACACCTCTTCGACCACCAGGGCGTAACTCGTCATGTCGGCGCCCACGCCTCCGTACTCTTCGGGGACCGCTAGCCCCATGAAGCCCAGCTCCCCCATTTCCTTGACGGTAGCCTCGGGAAATTTGGCGGTTCTGTCGATTTCCTGAGCGATCGGAGCGAGCCGGGAATCGGCAAAATCCCTGGCCATCTGCCGGATCATTTTCTGGTTTTCATTGAGGAGCATTTTCCCTCCTGATATTTCTCTTGGGGAACCCTGGAAATCCCTCGGTCGGGGACTCGGAAACAGGTTACATGGGCAACGGTCAGACTACAGGAACAAGGTGAATAATTAAAGAAAAATCAACCAGTTTGGCCCGAAACCGGAGAAATTCCCGAGGATGGTATCTGAAGGGGACGACAGAAAAATAGGACGAACCGGGACTCCTTTCCCGGGCCGTCCTGGCGCCGGGTCACGGGGACGACCCGGCAGGAGACAAAAGCGGTTTTATCACCGGAAAATCGCCTTCACCTCCCCGAAGGAACGGTCTTCGACCGCCACCTGCTCATCGCACAGGTTGACGGAGCCGGGCGAAGGCAAACAACCAGTTCCGACTGGTTCCAGATCCCCCCCATAGGGGTTCAGGTTGTCGAACAGGATCCAGTCACTCAAGTTGGAATTGAATCCGCAGGATCGATCGTCCTCGGCCTCGTGATCGTCGTAACCCACGACGAACATCAACTCCATCGCCGGACCATCGGGACCTTCATAGCTTCTTTCCAGACGGACGACATCGCCCCCGTTGTTGAGACTCAACCCCGAGGTCGTCATTCCCATCTCCATCTGCCAGGCAACCGCGTCGGAACCGAAGAAAACCACGGTTTCACCCGGGTCCAGAACACCAAAAAGTTTGAGATGGGGATCATCTCCCAAATCGTCCCGCAGGTAGTAGTTCGACAGGTTGATCGGCTCAGTCCAATTGTTCATGATCTCGACCCACTCATCGTTCTTGAAATCGACCGAACCGTCGCCGTTCCAATCGCTGGCCGGGTCAGCCAGCACCTCGTTGATGTGGATGATGTCATCGAGTTGTGCGACCGCTGCACCGGCAGCCACAAGGAACAGGAAAATCATAGCCAGGATCAGGGGAGGTTTTGTCATGGAGATATTGTTCATGCTAGAATCCGCTCCGGGAGGGCGTCTTGGGCCGGGTTCGGCAGGCGCTTTCCTGAAGCACGAACCGGCAAAGCTCTTTTGCCAGAAACGGACCAGACATGAGTTTTCGAATCGGAGTCCTCGGCGCCGGCACCCACGGAGAGCGTTATGTGCGCCACGCGCTGCTGGATGTGCCCGGGATGACCGTGACGGCACTCTGCCGACGCACCGAGGAGTTAGGCCGGAAGTTGGCTACGCAATACGGTATCCGTTACCACGCGGAACCTGATGGTCTCATAAAGGACCCGGAGGTTGACGGCGTTGTTGTCTGCACACCGCCGTCGTCACACTTCGAGTTGGCGCGGGCGGTCCTGGCGTCGGGCAAACCGCTTCTTCTGGAAAAACCCATGACCGGTTTGCTCACCGAGGCAGAACGTTTGGCTGAGCTGGATACCGAATCGCCCCGTCCCCTCATGCTCGCCCAGCCCCTGCGCTGGAATCCCGTGATCCTGAAGGTCCGCCAATTGTGGTCATCTCTTGGTCGCGTGCATCATATTCGACTGGCCCAGCGCCTGGCCCCCACCACTCTGGAGTGGCAGCAAAACCCCGATGAAACCGTAGGTGGAAGTGTCCTTTTGACCGGAGTGCACATTTTCGATCTGGCCAGGTTCCTCAGCGGGCGCGAATTCATGACAGTGGACTCGAGACAGAGGCAGGTGCTGAACCCGGTGGTCGAAGATTTTTTCCTGGCTCGCGCATCCCTGTCGGATGGAATCCAGGTCAGCCTGGAAGTCAGCAAATATACCCGCAGCCGGGCCTGCTGGCTGGAGGCGGTGGGAGAAGAAGGGCAGATCATGGCGGATTATCTGGATGGCGGGATCATCCTTCGCCAAGGGCGCGACGAGGAGAAATTCGACATCTCCGCTGCCACTCCCACCTTGCCTCTGGTGCTGAAAGATTGGTTGGCGGCGGTCCGGGATGGATCGCCCCCGCCGGTGACAGTAAAGGATGGACTGGCCACCATACGCATGGCCGAAGCCTGCTACCGCTCGGCGGCCGCCGAGCGCCAGATCGACGTGGGGGGCATTTGATCATCCTGGAGAATCACCGGTTGGACGGCATGGCGAAATGAATGCCCGCCTGCAGATATATTGTATCATGACCGTTGTCACTGCGACCGTAGCCCGTTTCAATGGGCCCGAATGCGGTATCCATGAGAAGGGTTAGCGCACCACCCAGTTTGAAATCATCAAGGCGCGCGTATTCAGGATATTCCCATGTGTTTCCAGTATCCACCCAACCTCCCAGATACCACTGCGTCGCGAACGGCAGGTTCATTCCGGATAAATGGTACAACAAGCCGGCCCCGGCCATTCCGAACGCCCGACCGCGCAGGGAATTGTTGGCGATGCCGGTGAGGTCGCGCAGACCACCCATCTGGAACTGCCGGTAAAATGGCAAATCTCCTTCACTGCTTCCGGCCTGGACCCGGTACTGGAGTGTCCAATCCCCCCGGGTCGCGGCTCCCACCAGATGACCCCAGTACCGCTCGAAATCCAGGTCGTCACCCAGGCCGGGCCGCGCCAACCAGGCCTGGACACTGCCGGCGAAACCGCGTTTAGGGATGGAGTGGCGGTCGAGAAGGTCGAACCCGATTCCAAACTTCAGGGCACCGATGTCCTCTCCCTGCAGAGGAAAATCCAGTCCTCCCGAATCCACCCCCGTCTCCGTTCTGCCGAGCCAGTAACCCGCCCGAATTTCGGCGAGGCTTCCCAGGTTCACTCCAAGATCGATATGCCCTCCCCAATCACGGGTCTGATACTCGCCCACCAGGTAGGATCCATCGAACACCGAAGTGATGCGGGATTGGTAGAAAAGCGCCGGCGCGATGAACAGTGTCCTGGAATATTCGAGGGGCTGGTAGAATTCCCCGGCCACTCCCATCAATGCCCCGAGGGCAAGGTCGGTTCGCAGTTCTCCACCCAGGCTGTTGAATTCGTAGCGAATCAGATGGGTCAGGAATTGTATCTCCCCACGGTTCTGTAAGTTTATGCGATAGGATGCACCGAACCGCATGATCCAGGGCAGATAGGGTTTTCCCGTGGGCTGGATGACGAGGTCTTTGGAAGGACCGGACCCTTCGAGGCTGAAATCCACCGATTCGAAGACCCCCAGTTGATAGACCCGGCCCAGATCGTTTTTCAGGCGACCCAGATCCAGGGTGTCACCATCGGCCTGGGTAATCCTCTCGGTGATTGTCCGGTCGCTGACCATGGTGCGATTTTCAACTTCGACTGCGGCAATGACAGGGGAAACAGGGATCCAGGAATGGATACTTTCCCGCCACCGCGCGTACTCCGCCTCGGACAGGGCCAATGGCAGGAGTTCCTCCAGGTGGTTGTCCACCGCGGCGCGACCTGCAGCGATGACTTCCTTTGCCTGGGTGAGGTCGAAAAGGGGAACATCCGGAAGGCTTACCAGCACCCCCACATCGGCAACATCGAGTTGGGGCAAGACATTGGAATAGGTCAAAATCAAGTTGGCCTGCAGGAGAATTTCCGGAAGGCCCCACCGGGAACCATCCGGAGTATCTCCCGGAGCCCAGCCGACGTGCACGGCGATGACCTTGTCGGCCCCCATTTCCCTAGCGGCGTCCACGGGAACCATGGTCCGGAGATAACCGTCCACCAGAAGCCGGTCCCCTATGAGAACCGGCGGGAAGGCCCCCGGGGCCGCCATGCTGGCCCGAACCGCCTGTAACAGGTTCCCCCTGTCCAGGATCACCACCTCCCCGGTTTCCAGATCGGTGGCCACGGGACGGAACGGGACGGGAAGGGAATCGAAACTGTCATATCCGGCGGTGTAAAGCCCGGGGTCCTCGAATATGAAGTTGAATTTCTGGCCCATGATCATGCCGCGCTGAAGGACAAGACCGTCGCCGGTGACCCCGATTTCAATGGGCCATATATTTTCCATGTAATCCGTTTTCCGGCGGTAGGACATCTGGAGGCGGTCCGGCCGGTCGGTCATCAGGCTGCGCCAATCGACAGCCAGAACAGTGGCTTCGATTTCCTCCGGAGTGAAACCGAGCGAAAATAAAACCCCCACCACGGCGCCCATGCTGGTGCCGCATATCCTGTCCACGGGAACCCGCAATTCGTCCAGCCGCTGGAGAACACCGATATGGGCCATCCCGCGAGCGCCGCCGCCACCCAGGGCCACTCCGATAATGGACCGATCTTCGTCGGTGGCCGGTTGCTCGTTCCCGAGCACAGGACAGGCGGCCAGCATGACGACCAGCAGGAACCAGACTCTATTCACCACTTCTCCAGTAGTTATCGGGTCAGAAAGTAGCTAATCCCAGATTCGTTTTATTATTACCCGAGGAGATAACCCAAGTCAATTGAGGTCGAGGCTAAACCGGAGTGAAGGAAATGGTCTTGTCATTTTTTGTCAGACTTGGCGGCAACATTGCCCCAAAGCGCGATAAAACGACAACGACCCGGACCCAGGTCCGGGCCGTATCACATTCCAAAATCAAAAAATCTACTTGTACAACGCTTTCAACGAGCCCCAGCTGGTTTCTTCCGCACCGACCACGCAATAGATATCGATGGTCATGCAACAGACATCGAAGGCTTCGCCGGTGTTGGCCCCGCACAGCAGATCCGGGTAATCGGCTGGCATACTGCCGCCGAAACCAGGGTTCCAGACCAGCATGGCATTGGTGATGCCGAACCGGATTTCGCAACCGTTGGCCCCGGGGCAATTCACGAAATCGCCCGTGAAGTTGATGTTCGAAGAAGCACCGACGGCGGCAAAATTCCGAATCGTGATGGTGGTGACAACGTTGAATGAGGTCAGGATGCCGGTGAGATCGGCCAGACCGTCGGCCCACGTATTGTCCCTGGTAAGCCAGTACTCGCCGTCGACGTAGTTTGTGCTGTAGGTTCGGGTGCCGTTGCCGGTGACCGGATCGACCGTGTCACTGAGCAGGACGGCTCCGTTGCTGTCGATGGCCATCCCCCAGGCCCTCCACTGGGTCCCCAGGGAAGCGCCGTCCCAGGACATGGCGTTCTGGGTGTTTCCGGGCACGCCCCCCTGAATAGGAGCGCCGTTCGCGCCGCACCATGCTTCGGTGGCGCGACCGCCGATCATGGTGCCGTCGTTGGTTGTCCACTGCCCGATCGCGTCGGGGCACTGGGCCAACGCCGTCTGGCCGAAGGCCACCAGAAGGACAGACATAAAAACCATCCGCAAGATCTTCATAATTTCCCCCCTGTTGAAATATTTTTTCAGCGATGTATGGCAGGATGTGTGGACATCGTAAGAAAACGGCAACACACTGTCAACCAGGAGTAACTCTGTCGTATAAGTTCAAAATCGAGGCATGGGGGCAGGAGAAACCTGCCCCCGTTTGCAGCTAACCGGCCATGATCCTTTCGATCCCGCCCCTGGCGATGGGATGATACCCGCCCGCGTTGGCGGCGAAGATCTCACGTGCCATTTCCTTTGTCTTTCCTCCCTCGTACAGCGCCGTGTAAAGGGGTTTCAAATACTTCATCCGCCCCACGTCGCCCAGGAAAGATCGCACACGGTCGAAAACCGGTTCGTAGCCACTGGCCGTGGCGATCAACAACCAGTTGCAGAGGATCTCACTGTTGCCCTGTCCGGTCAGGCCGAAGTTGTCGTCGAGCCAGGCGCAGTCCGCCTCGGGCAGGGAGCGCGGCAGGGCCTGCAGGAAAATCTGCCAATCCTCGGGAGACCACTCCTTGGCCTGATCGACTTCGGGCCTGGTACCATCGGACCAACCCTTTGCCAAACCTTCAAGCATCTCCAAACGCTCCGAAGCGAACACCGGCGCGTTGTCCGGCAGGCCGGCCTGATGAATCCATTGGTCGGCGCGAACCTTGCCGGCGATTCCCGGCATTTCGGCGTTCAGGAACTCCTCGAACTGCGCGGTCGTGATCGAAGTGAAGCTGAAGTGCTTGATGTATTTCTTGATGAAGGCGTCGAACTGGTCGCGCCCGACGGTCTGCTCGAGCAGGGCCACGAACAGGTACCCCTTTTCGTAGGGCACCAGCGAGTAGAACTCGTCGGGATCCGAGCCCTTGCTGTCGGTCTCGAGCTGGGTGAAGGGCGAGTCCATGCCGAATGATTCCATGGCCTCCATCAAACCGTTGCGGCCGATGGCCGCCGCCAGGGCTTTGGCCTCCTTGCCGTCGAGATTTTCCAGGATTCGCCTTTCGGCCCAGACCGTGAAGCCCTCGTTGAGCCAGAAGTCGTCCATGGTCGCGTTGGTGACCAGATTGCCGGTCCAACTGTGGGCCAACTCATGGGCCAACACGTTGACAAGAGACCGGTCACCGGCCAGCAGGGTCGGGGTCAGGAAGGTCAGCCGTGGGTTTTCCATCCCACCGTAGGGAAAGGAGCCGGGCATGACCAGGAAGTCGAACCGATCCCACAGGTAGGGACCGAAAACATCCTCGGCAGCCAGCAGCATCTTGTCGACATCCGCGAATTCCCAGGCCGATTTTTCCAGGGTTTCCGGCTCGGTGTACACCCGGGAGCGTGGCCCCAGATCCTCCGATACGATGTTCCCCACCGCGAAGGCGAACAGGTACGGAGGAATGGACTGCGGCATCTCGAAGCTGAAGCTGCGGGTGCCCGGTTGGGACCCCTCGCCTGCCTGACCGGGTGCCGCGGCCATGACCACGGTCAGATCCTCGGGCACCGTCATCCGGGCGGTGAAAGTGAACCGCGCCAGGGGCGAATCCTGGCAGGGAATGACACTGCGGGCATGAATGGCCTGGCACTGACTGAAAAGGTAGGGATGTTTGCCGCCGTCGGTCTGCGCGGGCTCCAGCCATTGAAGGGCGCTGGCCTCGGGGCTGGTCACATAGTCGATGGTCAGTGAGGCGGTGCCGTCCGGCATCTCAACCCTCAGGCATGTGCCCAGAACCTCGTCCTTCTCCGCCAACTCCCACTTCAGATCATTACCCGCGGTGTCGGCAACACTTTTGATCTCCAGATCCCGGGTATCCAGGTCCAGGGGCCCTGCCGCCGGCGCGGCCAGTTTGAGGGTGGCCTTACCTTCGATACGGCTGGTGGCGAAATTCACGTTCAGGTCAAGATCCATGTTGGTGACCCGGCCCTGGTCCAGGTCGCTGAAGGAATGGGGATCGCGTCGGCTCAAGAGGGTACCTCCGGAAAGGGAAAATTCCCGCGTGGCAGGAAGGATGTCGGAATACGACTCGGACCCATTGTCGCGTGCAATCGACCTCACCGCAAGTCCGGGAGGGCTTTCCTGTTCCGACCGGCACTTTGTTCTCCCGTTCGACCGTGGTATTCTTATCCTGTAAGGGAACACATGAACCCCGGAGGTTGCGATATGCGCGACGGAATGACCCGTCTGGAAACCTACACCAGTGAAATCGAAGCCGAGATAGCCAAAGGCCGGCTCGAAACCCTCGGTGTTACGGTGATCCTGGAAAAGGACAACTGCGGCAGTATGCAGCCCCATCTGGATCTGCAGGCCGGCGTCAAACTGTACGTGCCGGATCAGGAATTGGACAAGGCCCGGGACATCCTGGCCACCAGCGCGGCCGCCACCACCAGCGGGACATGGGTATGTGCCGGTTGTTCCGAGGAAATCGACGGCAGCTACGACGCCTGCTGGAAATGCGGTCGTGACCGGGAATGAAAACTTGTCGGATTTTTGCCTGCCTGTTTCTGCTGTTGGCCATGGTCGGAGGCGCGTTCGCTCGAGTATCCCTCGAACCCAGCCCTGCCAAATGCCGCTTGTCCCTGGAACCCGCCAAGGCCCTTGACGAGAAATTTCCTCCCCCACCCGGTGGAAGCCGCGGTTATGATGTTCAGAGCTACGATCTGGACATCCAGCTGTTTCCAGATGACTGGTCGTTGACCGGAAGGGTGGACATCGGAATGACCGCCCTTGCCGGGGACTTGACCCGGCTTCGCCTCGACCTGGTGAACGATCTGACCTGCGACAGCGTGACCTTCAGCGGCCGGGGCGTCGCCTTCACCCACCAGGGCGACAGCCTGGTAGTGACATTCGACACTCCGTTGGCAACTGCTTCAGCTGAAACCCTGACCATCCGTTGGCACGGACGCCCGCCCCGGCACGGCGCCTTTTTCACCGGCCTGATGTTTCGCGTCCACGACAGCGGCACACCCCGGGATCCCGCGGACGACATGCCCATCATCGCCAACCAGAGCCAACCATGGTCCGCCCATTCATGGTTCCCCTGCAAGGACCACCCCTCGGACAAGGCCCTGGTCAGCTTGACCGCCACCGTACCCGAACCGTTGCAGGTCATCTCCAACGGGGTTCTGGTTTACGAAGATGCCCCCGAAACCGGTTTGCGCCGGTTCGCCTGGCGCGAAGAATACCCCATCGCCACTTACCTGATCTCCGTGGCGGCCACCAACTACGTTTCGTGGAGCGAGGAATGCGTCGTTGCCGATGGTGATCCGGTGCATCTGGATTTCCACGTATTTCCCCAGGACAGGGCCGCCGCCGAATTCGATCTGGCCCGCACCTGCGACATGATGGATTTCATGACCACGTTGGCCGGGCCCTATCCCTTCACCGGCGAAAAGTACGCCCAGGTCGAATTCAAATGGATCGGATCCATGGAACACCAGACCGCGACAAGCCTGAGCCCGGTGGTTTTTACGGGGGACCGGCGGTTCGAACTGGTGGTGATCCACGAATTGGCCCACCAGTGGTTCGGCGACAGCCTGACCCCGAAAGTGTGGGCGGACATCTGGCTCAACGAGGGATTCGCCCGCTACTGCGAGGCCCTGTGGATTGAACACGATGCGGGGATCGGTGATTACCAGGAATACATGCGCCAGATCGGGCCTCTGCGGCACCCGGACCTTTTTGTGAATGACGGGGTGCTCATCGATCCTGACCCCATCCTGCCCAACACCCTGATCTACGACAAGGGCGCCTGGGTCGTTCACATGCTGAGGATGTTGATCGGGGATGACGCCTTCTTCAGTTTCCTGGCCGACTATGCCACCGCTCCCGACCTGGCGCTTGGCGGCGTGACGCTGGACGACATGATCGGATTCGCTGAAACGGCTGCCGGGCGCGACCTGAATGGATTTTTTGGTCCCTGGCTGGAGACGTCCGCGGTGCCGGTCGTCACCCCCCGGGTTTTCCCGATTTTCCGGGGACCGGATTCTCACCGGGTTCTTGTTCTTTTCACCCAGCATCAGGACCCGCTTTTCGAGGTGGCGGTGCCCGTGGTGATCTACACAGACTGCGGAATCCAGCAGGAATTGGCCGTCCTTTCCGAAAGATCAGAAACTTTCACTTGGCAGGCGGAATGCCCGGTGGATTCGGTGGTGGTGGATCCCGAGGGTATGGTCCTGATGAAATCCGGGAACGCGCCATCTCCTGTCCTGCAAGTGATCGGCCCTTGGCCCAATCCCGTCCAAACGGGCGGCGCCGAGTTCAGGATTTACCTGACATCAGAGCGGGAAGTTACTGTTAAATTGTACGATGCGCGCGGAAGACTCATGAAGGAAGAACATCTGGGGAGCTATGCCGCCACAGGACCGGAAAACGATCCGGATGCCGAACCGCATATCTGGACCTGGACGACCGGCATGGCCCGGACACCCGCGGGAGTCTATTGGCTGGAATTCGACGCCGCCGGAGCCCGGTCCGTCAAGAAACTCACTCTTCTCCACTGACCCGACGGAATCAGTCCACCGGCACCAGGGGCGCGAAGCGGGGATTGATGTGTTTGCGACCGGCCTCGTGGAAATCGACCGTCACCATCGTGTCGTCACCCATGCCCTCGACCCTGGACACAACGCCCGAGCCGAAAATACCGTGTGACACGGTCTGACCCTCATAGAATGGGCTACCCTGAACGATCTCGTCATCCCAGCCGCCATCCGCGGACGCCGCCGGACTTGAACTCGTCGGCTCGGAACCCGAACGCCGGCCCCATTCCTCGGGGCGAACCGACTTGGGCGCCGAGTGTTTGCGGGAACCTCCGGAACTCGGGCTCCGATCGACCAGCCCGCCGGCCGCGCCGAACAGGGTCCGCGCGACGGGAGCCTGGAATGTGCTTGCGCTGTCCAGATGCCGTCGTTCTATCAGGCCGTCGGGGATCTCGGCCAGAAACCGCGAGGGCAGGCTTTCCTGCCAGACACCGAAACGTCGGCGTCGCGCTGCGTGCAGCAGGTAGACCCTCTTCTCGGCCCTGGTGATCGCGACGTAGAACAGCCGGCGTTCCTCTTCCAACCCGGCTTCGTCCTCGGCGCTGTTGATATGGGGAAGGATATCGTCTTCGCACCCTGAAATAACCACCACCGGAAATTCCAATCCCTTGGCGGTGTGAATGGTCATCAGCCGCACCACCCCTTCCCCATCCTGGATGGTGTCGGGGTCGGAAACCAGGGCCACCTGCTCGAGAAACTGATCCAATGTACCGCCACCGGTTGATTCGTGGAATCCGGCGGCGGCATTGATCAGTTCGGCCACGTTTTCATTGCGAGCGCCGGCCGTTTCCGGGTCATCCATCTCGATATGCCCCTGATAACCGATGTCCTTCATGATCCGCGTCAGGATCTCGTGCACGGGTTCACCATCGGCCGCGAGCATTCTCCAGCGCACCGCCATGTCGAAAAAGGCCCGCACCCGTTTGCAGGCCGCCGGAGCGATTTCCTGTTCCAGCAAACCTTCACGGGCGGCGGTTTCACCCAGGGTAAGCTCATCACGGACGGCCAGACCGATCAAACGGCCCACCGTGGTGTCGCCGATTTTCCGCTTGGGCACATTGATCACACGCTGGATGGCTATCTGGTCCGCGGGGTTGGCCACCAACTTCAGGTATGCCATCAGGTCGCGCACTTCCTTGCGGTCGTAGAAGTGAAGACTACCAACGATCTGGTAGGGAAGCGAGGCGCGCCGCAGACCGTCTTCCAAAACCCGGGACTGGGCGTTTGTACGGTACAGAACAGTTACGTCGCCCCTGGTCATGCCCGCGGAGGTTTCAGCCCGGATGATGTCCACCAGGCGCGCGGCTTCGTCCTCGTCATCAAAGAATTCCTCTTCGACCAGGTGGTCGCCGTCGGCCCCGCTGGTCCACAGGTTCTTGCCCTTGCGCTGCTTGTTGTGGGCGATGACCTCGTTGGCCGCGTTCAGGATGTTCCCCGTGCTGCGGTAGTTCTGCTCCAGGCGGAAAGTGACCGCCCCGGGAAAATATTCGTCGAAATTGAGCATGTTCTCGATACGGGCGCCGCGCCAGGAGTAGATGGACTGGTCGTCATCCCCAACCACGAACAGGTTGCCGTGCACGCAGGTCAGCAACTTGACCAGCACCAGTTGCAAGGGATTCGTATCCTGGAATTCGTCCACCAGCACATGCCGGAACTTCTGCGCATACTTCAAACGGACCGACTCCACCTGCTCCAGCAGATGCACGGTGCGCAGGATGAGATCGTCGAAATCCAGGGCGTTGCACCTGACCAGGGCCGCCTGGTATCCCTCGTAGATCTCGGCGTATTTTTCGTCGACGAAAGACCGGGCCAGGGACTTGGCCCTGGCCGGATCCAGATCGTCGTTTTTCCATTTGCTGATCACCGACCGGGTGGCATTTGGCGCGAACTGTTTGGGGTCGATGTTCAGATCGGCCAGCACTTTTTTCAGAAGGCGCTTGCTGTCGTCGGTGTCGAAAATCGAAAACCCGGGTTGGATGCCGATGTGCGCCCCGTCGGTTCGCAGTATCTTCAGACCCGTGGCATGGAAAGTGCCGATCCAGAAGGGCACGCCCCTGCCGTCCAGGTTGCCCGCCACTCGTTCCTTCATCTCCTTCGCCGCCCGGTTGGTGAAGGTGAAGGCCAGGATCTCACTGGGATAGACGTTGTTTTCCGCCATCAGCCAGGCTATGCGGGTGGTCAGCACCCGGGTCTTGCCGCTGCCCGCGCCGGCGACCACCAGCACCGGACCGTCCGGGGCGGTCACCGCGACGGACTGGGCATCATTCATCTGTTCCAGGATGTCGTTCAAAGCTGCTCCATCGGGGAAAGGTCAATATTCAAAACGGTACTTTAGATCCAGGTTGTATGTGGATTCACCCTGGTTTTCGTCTATGCGCCGCCGGATCTCCGACTGCAGCAGCAGATGTTGGTTGATCTGGTACTCCACAATGATATCGCGGTCGTCCTGTCGGATGCCCTGGGCGTACTTGAGGTACAGGTCCGAACCGATGTACTTGCCGACCCCGATAAGCGGATCCAGACCCGCGCTCCCTGTCTGGGCCTGGCGTTGGATCTGGTCGATCTCGAAGGTGTCGAAGATGTCCAACTCCCGGGCGATTTCCCGCTCGACGATGTTGAAACCCGCGGCGATCGAGGTGTTGGCCAGGCGGGCGGAATCGCCTTCGGGCGAGGCATGGGGTTCGAGTCCCACCAACATGCGCTGTATGGCTTCGCGGGAATATCCGCGTTCGGATGTGAACTGGATTTCCGGGCCGGACAGGGGACCGGTCACGTGGACCCCGATGACCTCGATGATGCTGTTGCTCGAATGCTGGCTGCGCAGGCGATACCTGGTCTGGGCGTCGAGATCGACCCGCGGGTCGAATCCCAGTTCACTGCTGAAATCCAGGCGTCCCCGCTGAACCTCGAAATTATTGTTGAAGACGATCAGGCGTCCGGTATTGACATCCAGGGAACCGCGAAGATAGAGCCCTTCCTCGTTGCGTATCAGATCGAGATCGCCACCCATGAAAAGTTCCAGTTCCCGGTTGTGAATGGTGGCCACCCGCGGCTTGGCGTGAAGACGCAGGTCCGCCAGCCAATCGGGAGCCACCGTGGCCCCCAGAGGATCACCCCCCCCTCCGTCCTCGCTGAAATTTCCTACGTAGCGAGCCTTGATAATCTCCAGGTCACCGCTGAACTTGGGCACCAGTGTGCTGTCCGGCCCCACCGGAACGCTGGTCAATCGTCCGTTCTTTCCACTGACGACAACCGCCAGTTCAGGAATGGAAGCCACCAGGAAACGGTCGAGTTCCATATCGATATCGAAGGACTCCATCTCCAGTCCATTGAACAGGACCTGGCCCTCCCCTTCGAAGGTGCCCCGCAGCCCCTCGTTACCCTTGATGTTGAAAACCTTCAGCTCATCGCCACGGAAGATGCCGTCGCCGGAAACCTCGTGGTAGACCTCCTGGAGATTCCTCAGGACAAAACCGGCGTCCCTGAT
>JAGLCY010000251.1 GCA_023270185.1 Candidatus Krumholzibacteriia bacterium
GCCGACGCCAACACGGTGCTCGAGTCCGTGGCCGCGCCGATCGAGGAACAGGTCAACGGCGTGGAAAACATGATCTACATGGATTCGAAAAGCGACTCCGAAGGGCAGTTCAACCTGACGGTCAGCTTCAAAATCGGCACCGACGTGGACATGGCCCAGGTCATGACCAAGAACCGGGTGGCCGTCGCCGAACCCTTGCTGCCCGAAGAAGTGATGCGCCAGGGCGTAAAGGTGGATAAACAATCCACCGCGATGGTGGAAGTCGTCAGTCTGCGCTCACCCGGAGGAACCTATGATGAACTCTATCTCAGCAACTACATCGCCACACGCATCAAGGACCAACTGACCCGCGTGGAGGGAGTTGGTACCGTTACGGTTTTCGGCGCCAAGGATTTCAGTATGCGCATCTGGCTCGACCCCCAACAGCTGAAGGCGAGGGGAGTGACGGCCAATCAGGTCATGAGCGCCGTTCGGGCCCAGAACGTGGCCGTGGCCGCCGGCAAGATTGGCGGCCCGCCCAACCCGGGGGACCTGCCTTTCCAATACAACATCATCACCAAGGGCCGGCTCATTACCGAACAGGAATTCGGTGCGATCGTGATCAAGGCCGGCACCAGCGGCGACCTCCTTTACCTGCGGGATGTGGCTCGGGTCGAACTGGACTCCAAGGACTACAGCTGGTACGCCCAGCACAGCGGAAGTCCGGCTATTGCCCTGGGTATCTATCAGTTGCCGGGCTCCAACGCCCTGGGTGTGGCCAAGGGTGTGGCCGACATCATGGATGAACTGGCTGAGAATTTCCCCGATGATCTGGAATACGATGTCCTCTACGATGCCACCGAATACATCACCGCGTCCATTGACGAGGTGATCGAAACCCTGATCGTGGCCATCATTCTGGTGATCCTGGTGGTGTGGATATTCCTGCAGGATTGGCGGGCGACCCTGATTCCCGCCATCACCATTCCGGTTTCGTTGATCGGTACCTTCGCCGTGCTGCTGGGCCTGGGCATGTCGATCAACAACTTGACACTATTCGGAATTATTCTGGTGATCGGTATCGTGGTGGATGACGCCATCCTGGTCACCGAAAACACGGTGCGCCTGATGACGGAAAAGGGTTGGGACTCACGGCGCGCCATCACCGAGGGCATGGGTGAAGTCACCGGTCCGGTGATCGCTTCGACCGCCGTGCTGCTGGCGGTGTTCATACCAACGCTGATGATGCCCGGCCTGACGGGACTTCTGTACCGCCAGTTCGCCATAACAATATCCATCGCAACGATTTTTTCCTCGATCAACGCCCTGACCCTCAGTCCAGCTCTTTGCCGGTTGTTGCTCAAGCCCGCCGATCCGAACAAGCAGAAATGGATCTTCTTCCGGAAATTCGACGAATACTTCGAGAAGAGCACCAACGGCTACAAGGGTGTCGTGAGTGGTTTGTTACGCAAGTCCGGAATGTCCATGGTGTTGTTTGCCGGGTTGATGGTCCTGGCCGCCGTCGGGATCAAACAGGTTCCCATGGGTTTTCTGCCCGACGAGGACCAGGGATACTTCTTCATCAATGCCCAGCTTCCGGACGGTTCTTCCCTGGACCGGACCAACGAGGTCACCGACAGGGTCAACAAGATTCTCAATGAAACCGAAGGCGTCGCCAAGTTCCTGACTGTGGGAGGGTACTCCCTGCTGGACGGGGTCCAGTCGCCTAACTCGGCCATGTACATCGTGACCATGGATAACTGGAGCGACCGTGGCGACCCCGATCTGCACATCTTCAAAGTCATGGAGAGGCTGCAGAAGCAATTCTTTGGCATCCAGGAAGCCATTGTGTTCGGTTTCCTGCCTCCGCCGATCATGGGCCTGGGCAACGCGGGCGGATTCGCCTTCGAGCTTCAGGATCGCGGGGGTGCGGGCATCATGAACCTGCAGCAGTCTGCCCTGGACATGGTGGCGGCCGCCAACGCGAGCCCGAAGCTGACACGTATGAACCAGAACCTGAGGGCTACCGTTCCTCTGCTCTACCTGAACATCGACCGGGTCAAGGCCCAGTCCTATAACCTGCGGATGAACGAGGTGTTTGCCACACTTTCAACCTATCTGGGATCGTCCTATGTGAACGACTTCAACCTGTTCGGCCGGACCTGGAAGGTGATGGCTCAGGCGGACGAGAAGTACCGTTCCCTGGCCGAGGACATCGAGCGTATCGAGGTCCGCAACGAGATGGGCGATATGATTCCCATCGGGTCCTTCGCCGCGGTCCGGGACACGGTGGGGCCGTTGTTCATCGGACGGTTCAACATGTATCCCAAGGCAGGATTGACCGGCATGGGTATGCCCGGGGTGTCCAGTGGCGACCAGATCGCCGAAATGGAGCGGCTGGCTTCAGAAATTCTGCCGCCGACCATGGGCTTCCAGTGGTCCGGGGTCACCTACCAGCAGCTGGCGGCCGGCAACCTGGCCCCGCTGATCTTCGGTTTGGCCTTTCTCTTCGTCTACCTGTTCCTGGTGGCCCAGTACGAAAGCTGGATGATTCCCCTGGCGGTGCTGCTGGGTGTTCCGGTGGCCATCATGGGGGCGATGTGGTTCACAAAGTTCCGTGGTCTGGACAACAACGTCTACACCCAGGTGGGGTTGGTTCTGCTGATCGGCCTGGTGGCCAAGACGGCCATCCTGATCGTCGAATTCGCCAAGGTGAACCGGGAAGGCGGGCTCGAACTCTATGACGCCTCCCTCAAGGCCGCGGTCCTGCGTTTCCGCGCTATCCTGATGACGGCTTTCTCCTTCATTCTGGGCGTGATTCCCCTGGTCATCGCTTCTGGCGCCGGCGCGGCGAGCCGGGTTTCCCTGGGCATGGCCGTGTTTGGCGGTATGCTGGTCGGCACCATCGGCATGACTCTGTTGACGCCGGTCTATTTCCTGGTGATCCAGGGCATCGCCGAGAAATTCGGGGGACCTCCGGAATTCAAGGAGCTGCCGGATGAAGCCAAAGACAATGGTGATCCGGGCGGCGACTCGCCGGCGAAACCCGTGTCGGATCCGACTGTCTGATGACTGATCTTTCCCCGGGCCCCGCTGATAAGGCGGGGCCCGCGCCCGGAGTAATCCATGTCCATATTTGACATTATTGCGGTCCTGATGACCCTGGCCGCGCTGTTCGGTTATATCAATCACCGCTGGCTGAAACTCGAACCCACGGTCGGCCTTCTGATGATCAGCCTGGCCAGCTCGCTGGGCATCATGGCGTTGCATTGGGTCTTTCCCCGCCTGGAAATCGTCAACCAGATCCAGCAACTGGTCGGCGGCATCGATTTCAACGAGGCCCTGATGCACGGCATGCTCGGTTTCCTGCTCTTCGCGGGGGCCCTGCATGTGGATCTCGAATACTTCGTGCGCCGCAAGGGGACCATCGCTTCCCTGGCCACCATCGGTCTGTTTATCTCCACCTTCCTGGTGGGCTGGCTGAGCTGGCTGGTTTTCAACTGGCTCGGATTGGAAATTTCGTTTTTGGCCTGCCTCGTTTTCGGTTCGCTTATTTCCCCGACCGATCCCATCGCCGTCATGGGCACCCTTAAGACCCTGCAGGCGCCCAAGGACCTGGAAGCCAACATCGCGGGTGAGTCCCTTTTCAACGACGGGGTCGCCGTTGTCCTGTTCACCGGTCTGGTGACTTTGTTGGCGGCCCAGACGGGTCACGGGGAAGGGCACGGGGGGCACGGCGGGGAGTTCAGCGCTTCCCGAATGGCGATCTTCTTCTTGCGCGAGGCGGGCGGAGGAGCGGTCCTGGGTCTTATCTGCGGTTACGTGGCCTACCGGCTGATGCTGAGCATCGACGACTACAAGGTCGAAGTCATGCTGACCCTGGCTTTGGTCATGGGCAGCTACAGCCTGGCCTGGGCCGTGCACGTTTCCGGCCCCATCGCCGTGGTGGTGGCGGGCATCCTTATCGGCAACCGCGGCCGCGCATTCGCCATGAGCGAAGAGGTGGCCGACTATCTGGAAAAGTTCTGGGAACTGCTCGACGAGATCCTCAACGCCCTGCTCTTCATGCTGATCGGTGTGGAGGTGCTGGTGGTGGCGTTCAGCGGGCGGGGGATTTTAGCCGGCTTGATCGTGATCTTCATCGTCCTGTTGGCCCGGTTCGTCAGCGTGCTGATACCTATCAAGATCATCGGTCTGCGGTCCCAGTTTCCTCCGGGAGTCGTGCGCATCCTGACCTGGGCGGGATTGCGCGGGGGTATTTCAGTGGCCCTGGCTCTTTCGCTGCCGCCGAGTCCTGAAAAGAACATCATCCTGACCAGCACCTACATGGTCGTGTTGTTTTCCATCCTGGTCCAGGGTATGACGGTCAAGAAGGTTCTGAACAGGTATCTGAATCCCTGATCTCGTGAGTTGACCAGGATCAATGGTTCTGTTGCTGGGATTCCAGCAGATCAATGTAGGCGCCGCTTACAAGATTATCTGACGTGACACCAAGGCGCTCCATCAATTTCGCGGCCTCCATTTCACCATCGTCCTGGTCCTCTTCATCCGCGAGAACAACCTCCAGTTCCATGAAGAAACCCAATCCTTCCACTTCGTCAAGATGGATGCGGGTCCGGCCGGCCAACAGCAGCAGCCTTTTCTTGCGGACCACGCCCCGCGCCGGAAGCGCCGCTGCCAGAACATTCCGCAGGGCGTTTGCGTCCGCGGTTCGCGAAATGGCGTAACTCGAGGTCTTGGGGCCTTCAAAGTCGGGTCGGTGGTAGGAAATCAATTCTCCCGATCCGTCGGCGAATTCGCGGACCTTGAGACGCCCGGTTTCCGCCTGGAAGAAGGTATCTGTCTGGAGGATGATTTCCGGTTCGGAACCCGTGAGCGCCCTGGCTTTGGCCAGTAAAGTTTCCGGATCGGAAACCCGGGCCTTGATTTCGATATTTGCGGGCATGATTGGACCTTTACCCCGGCATGCCGGAATTCATTTTGTTCTGTTGTTTCTATCGTCAACGGTTTGGCGCCGCTCCTTTCAAAGCGGCGCCATCAAATTTAAACAACCGATACTTATTTCTGGCGCCTAATTTTTGTCCCGGGGAAAGCTGCCGGGAGTTTGCGGCGCGACCACCGGTTCATCCTTGATCTTCTGCAACAACGTTTCGACGGCCTTTTCCAGTTGGGGATCCCGGCCGGCGATCTCTTCGTGGGGAAGGTTGTCGATCTCGATGGTGGGTTCGACGCCGTGGTTTTCCACGTCCCACTCGCCGTTGACATTGAACAGACCGAACTCGGGGAAGGTCACCGAGCCGCCGTCCATCAGGCCGATGCCGCGGCTGATGCCGACCAGTCCGCCCCAGGTCCGTGTACCGATAACATCGCCCAATTCATAGTACTTGAAGTAGTAGGGCAGGGCATCGCCGCCGCTGCCCGCGTAACCGTTGGCAATCATGGCCATGTGACCCAGGAAAGCCGTGCCCGGTGTGCGCCAGTCCTGGCCGTAACGGGGTTTCCACAGGTTGACCAGCTTTTGCCGCAGGATGTTCATGAAGAAATCGGGAATGAATCCGCCGCCGTTGAAACGCTCGTCGATGATCAGGCCTTCCTTGCGCAGATTGGGATAGTATCCCTTGGCAAAGCCGACCTGGCCCCCGATCGCGGTGTTGGGCATGTGCAGATAGCCGATCCTGCCGTCGGATAATTCATCCACCCGGCGCCGGTTGGTCTGCACCCAGGCTTCGTAACGCAGAGCCCTGTCGTTGGCGATGGGCACCACGGTGATTTCCCGGCTGTCCTTTCCATCGGGATTGGGGCCGATTTCCAGAACGACCTGCGCGTCAACCTTGTTTTCGAGCAGGCTGTAGGGGTTGGTGCCGGCTTTCAGGTCCACACCGTCGATCGTCAGGATATAATCGTCGCTGCCGACTTCCTGGCCCGGCTGGTTCAGGGGTGTGGGTGTGTCGGAGTTCCAGTCCCGCTCGCTGAAGATGTGGCCGAAACGGTAACGGTCACTTTCCCTGTCCAGTTCGAAAGTGCAACCGAGCAGGCCCGCGCCGACCTGTTTGGCATGGGGCATGTCGCCGGGACGCACATAGGAGTGGGAGCTGTTCAGCTCGCCGATCATCTCGCCCAGGACGTAGCTGAAGTCCGCACCGTGGGCTACGTAGGGGATCAGCTGGCCGTAACGCTGGTACATGTGATCCCAGTCCACGCCGTGCATGCCGGGATCGTAGAAAAAATCACGTTCCTGACGCCAGGCGTCGCGGAACATCTGGCGCCATTCGGCCCGGGGGTCGACCTTGGCCTGCATTTCACCGGTCCGCAGGGGCTCTTCGGCCGGCTTTTGGTCGGCCTTGGCGTCGATGATGCCGAAGGTGCCGTTGCTGGCGTAGAGGATCTTCTTGCCGTCGCGGGAAAGGACCCAGCCACCGACCTTGGGCAGCACCTTTTCGGCTTCACGCTCCTCCATGTCGAAGACCATGATGTCGGACCCGCCGCCTCTGGGGTCCCGACCGCCGCCCGCGGTGAAGAGCCGGCTCGTGTAGAAGAGCTTGCCTTCGGTGAAATGAAGATTGAAGTAGTTGCCCTGGGAAACATCCAGTTCGACCATCCGGTCGGAAAGACCTTCAAGATCGATCTTGATGACCTCTTTCTCTTCACTTTTTTCCTCGTCCCCGTCCTTGTCCTCTTTGTCCTTGTCCTTGTCGTCATCCTCGGATGAATCCTCGTCATCCTCGTCATCCTCGTCGCCTTCGACCTCGGCCTCGTCGCTTTCAGGCGGGAAAGGATGCTCCACGTCTTCACGCAGGGTCACCAGGTACAACTCGTCCATGTTGGTCCACAGGGGCTTGAGATCGAAGCCGCCCAGGGTGGGGTTGAAGCTGCGGGCCGAGACGAAGAACAGATATTTGCCCTCGTCGTCGAAGCAGGGTGAGCCGTCTTCGGTGAAGTCGGTGGTCACGCGATGGGTTTTGCCATCGGCCACGTTGTAGATGAAAATGGAGCTGAAGTTGTTCTCTTCGCTTTTTGAATAGGTCAGCCAGCCGCCCTGAGGGCTCCAGTTCCAGGCCTGAATCTCATTGTTGGTGGCCTGGTCGACCTTCTTCATCTTGCCGCTGTCCGCGTCCACGATCCACAGGTTCATGGCCGCGTCGCTGACCGCCAGGTGTTTGCTGTCGGGAGACCAATCGAGCTGCATCTTGTAGGTCTTGCTGCCGGTGGTGAGCTGTTTTTCCTCACCCTTGCCGTCGGCGGGGCGGATCCAGATCTCGTATTCGCCGGTCCGGTCGCTGAGGTAGGCCACGGTTTTGCCGTCCGGTGACCAGACCGCTTCGCGCTCACGGATGCCCGGCGTCGCGGTCAGGTTGCGGATGTTTCCCTTTTCGGCGGGAACGGTGAAGATGTCCCCACGGGCGGAAAACACGGCCCGGTTGGCGTCCGGGGAAAGGTCGCCGCCACCGATGCGGCTGCCGACATCCTTGATGGTGGGCCTGGTCAGCACGTTGTCGCTGAACAGGGAAACGGTCACCTGACGCGATTCTTCGGTGGCCAGATCCAGCACGAACAGGCGGCCGCCGTTTTCATAGACGATGGCGTCCGGTCCAAGGCTGGGGTGCTTCACATCGTATTCTTCATGTTCGGTCACCTGGTGGTGTTCACTGCTGACTGTGTCGTAGACCCAGATCTGCAGACGTCCGCTCTGGTCGCTGTTGTAGTAGATCTTGTTCCCGTGCCACATGGGGAAATTGTCACTGCCGACCCAGTCGGTGATCTGCTGCGTGTCGTTGGCGTCGAAGTCGTAGACCCAGACGTTCTGCGCCATGCCGCCCTTGTACCGCTTCCAGGTTCGGTTTTCGCGGCTGATGCGGTTGTAGGCGATCTTCTTGCCATCGGGCGAATAGCTCGAAAGGCCGGCCGTTGGCAGGATGACTTTCCGAGGCAGGCCGCCCTCGGTAGCAACGGTGTAGAGCTGGAGGTCCCGTCCGGTATGGCTTTCGCGAGCCGATTGGAACCTTACGCTCGCTCCATCGGGCTGCCAGTCGATGACACGGTCCCAACCGGGATGCCAGGTCAGGCGCGCAGGCTCTCCGCCACCGGCGGGAATGGTGTAGACATCGTGATTGCCGTCGTAGTTGCCTGAAAAGGCTATCGTTATGCCATCGGGGCTGAACTTGGGCGCGCTCTCGAACCCGATTGAACCGGTGAGTCTTCGGGCCTGTCCGCCCTGGGCCGAAACCGTCCAGAGGTCACCCCCATACGTGAAGACGATGATGTCGCCGTGGATATCCGGGTTCCGCAGCAGGCGCATGTCGTTCGGATCCGGATCGCCCATCACAGGGTCCGAGGCCAGGGCGGTGGCCGCCGTGAAGACGGACAAAAGGATTGTCAGGATCGCCCAGGCGGCTTTCCGGGATTTCGGGGACGGCAGGACTATCATCGATGACCTCCAGAGGAGATTTGGCCCGTCGCGATCGATCCGGGACGGGCTGGTGATTCGGCCACGGTATAGATGAGGCCGGCGATGGCGGCGACATTTCGGGCCAATAGATCAGGGTCGATTTTTTCAAAGGTGTCGGCCCTGGAATGATGCACGTCGAAGTAATGGGTGGTGTCGACCCGGTGACCGACGCCGGGAACGCCCTCGCGGACGATGGGCCCGATGTCCATTCCCGACCCGCCTTTTTTGACGATCCACTCGGCCGGGGCAATCCGTGCCAGCGGAGCCGCGACAAGAACCAGGTCGGCGACGACGACACTGTCGGCAGCAACGGAGAACCCTCGTGGGGCGAAGGTTCCCGAATCGCTTTCGATGGCCAGGACATGTCGGTCAAGTTCGCTCCGGTGGGCCTCGAGGTAGGCTTCGCCACCATGGCCCCCATATTCTTCAGACGTGAAATGCACAACCCGGACAGTACGGCGGGGGCGAACCTCTTGTTTCAGGAAAATCCG
>JAGLCY010000252.1 GCA_023270185.1 Candidatus Krumholzibacteriia bacterium
CGTGGTTAATTTCGATCCGGAAACCATCATCCTCGATGGGGAAACGGATTGGGCCCATCCCGAGGACCCCGAGATCTACCCGTACTATTTACTTCTGAACGATCCGACGAAAGTTCATCATCCGTTCCGATCCGGAGACAGGATTCCCGACAGGACATATGTCGTGGTCAAGGCCCTCGGGCGCGATGATCCGAGGGACCTCAGGCTTGACGCAAATTTCAAGATCGGCTTGTCGGGCTTCGTCCGGGGCACACGTCACAACTTCTTCGGCGGTACCTTCAGCTTCCAGTCGGAATCAAGTCTCCTGAACACCGACCCACCCTGGGGCGCGAATATGGAGGGATGGTACGCTGATACCCTCGGTTTCCTGACGGGGCCGAATACGGATTTCATCTTCAACATGCAGTCCGTCGATGAGCACGGCCGCAGGGACGGCACTCCTGCCTCGGTCACGTTCGAGGTGGGCTATCCGCCCTGCATCCAATGCATCGAGATCCTGCCCAGATCCTCGATACCCTCGAGTTATGACGAAACCCTGATGTGTCTGGAGGACACATCCCCCGCGACCATTGAAGCCCATCCCTGCTTCGGTGATACGACGATCCTGCGGGTCACCAATGCCGGCCTTGGCGACGGCGATCTCGAGTTCATCCAGCAGGCGTTCATGTTGGTGAACAAAAGCACCGGTTTCATCCAGATAGTGCTGATTCCGGGCCAGGGCGGAGACCAGAACTACGAAATTGAAGTCAAACTCTACCGGATGGAAATCCTGTTGCACGGCCTTGATGACATTCGTGAGCGATGGGACAGGATGGACCGACGCATGATGGCCTGGGCCTACCAGGTCGACTATGTATGCGATCTGTATAACCAGATCCAGGATGGTGGCGGCACCGACGATATCAGGGTGCCTACCTGGGGCGCGACGCCCGGCCGCTCAGGCCTTGAGATTGACCCCGCGACCGGCCTGTGGAAAATTTCCGTCGATGTTGCGGTTCCCCTCAATCTGGTGTCCAATGGCCCGGAAATCTATCGGGATGTCTACTTGCGGTACGTTGTCGGGATCGAGGACCCGGAAATCCGCGAGAGTGTTTTTGACAATACCACCAAGCAGTTCGGCCAGGGCCACGTACAGGCCATCGCCCTGGACCAGACCCAGTGTGGTTTCCTTCCGACCAGGCCCGCCAAGTACAACTTCTTCCGCCATGTCCGGCCTTCCGTGGCTGAACTGGCGGCCGGAAAAACCTGGCGTGATTGCGATCTCAAGTCCAGCGGCCAGGTTCCGGATATCATGCTGGACATGGATATTTCACCCGGAGCCATGCTCAGCCTGGATGGTGAGCCGGCCTCGCGGTATTTCCGGATCATCGTCGAAACCGCGACGGGCGATTTCGAATGTTACATACCATAGGGTTCCAATAGAGTCTCCGATTGCTCTTGATCGGGTCCCGCCGGACAAATATCATTGCCAATACGCCCCAACTGAGGCGCATCCCCTATTTTTGTGCCTATCCGAACCGGCGGCAACCTGATGACTACCAACACACTGGACCAACAGCACCCCGACGAGTGGCCTGACGAGTGGCGCAAAGCCGCCGCCGATGGTCTGTGCATCCATTGCGGGAACGAGTTGGGCCGGTTCTGGAAAAAGAGTGACGGTCCCTTTTGCTGCCGAGGTTGCAAGGGCGTGTACGAGATGATCCATCAGGAGGATCTCTGCCGCTTCTACGACATCAAACCCGACGCACACTCCCCCGCGCCCATTCTCAGGCCCGAAAGTTTCGGTTGGCTCGACC
>JAGLCY010000253.1 GCA_023270185.1 Candidatus Krumholzibacteriia bacterium
AGGCCGGACACATTCTCGAAGGCACAACTAGAGATTTTTAAAGATTTCCCCATCTATACAAGAACGCCTGCTTGTTCCATAATTGAATTCCGGCCACCGAATCGCCACCTGCCTCGCCCAATGCACGGTTCGGTGAGCCGGAATTTAATGGACTGCGGGTGAAGGGATCTCGCCTACGGTTTCCAGGTTCCATCCCCGGGGTGGAATCGAGACCGTTCCAAACTTCACCCTGCGGTCCATTTTCATGTGTTGCCAGCCTCAGGATCCTATGATATGACCATGCAGTCGCAGAATGGTCTGCTGGTCACCTATCTCGCCGGAAAGTGACAGACGCGTTGAGTCACAGGAAATCGCTGGTCGACGCCTTCATGGAGGAGGATCGCCTTTTGCGTCACCGGTTGGCGGAATGCCCCAGGGTGTTCCGTGAGCGCCGAGGTATGGATGGGACCCTGAGCTTCAAGGAAACCCTCGCCCACATCGCTTTCTGGGAAGATTACACCGTCAATTTCTTTTCCCGCAAGATTGATCGGGGCTCCCGCACGCCCTCTCCGCCTGTCGAGTTCGAGACTCTCAGCCGCCAATCCATGGAGGAATTCAGCCAACTTCCCTTCGGGGAAGTGCTGGGCCGATACCTGGAAGCGGCGGGCGCCATGGTCGATTTCATCAAGACCAAATGGAGTGATCTCACCGAACGGGAACGCCACGATTTCTGGGTTCCCCTGAAGCATCGCAGGCAGCACCGGTTGGTGTTGTTCCGGAATCTCGATGAAATGATGGCGGAAGTCGAGCGTCGGGCGGCAGGCTCCGGCCCGGCAAGCTTCGCGTCCGAAGCCTGATTTACCTGAAACCCCAAAAAATCCTATTTGAGCAGGATGCCCTTCGTGGTTGCCGTATGGGTGACGCCGTCCTGCCGTGAATCCAGACGGAAAAGATAGACCCCGCCCGGTTGGACGAGACCGCTGTCATTCCGTCCGTCCCAGTCGAAGTGGACAGGTCCGGCCGCAGTGGCGCCTTCGTGAAGGGTGGCGACGCGTCGGCCCCGGGCGTCGAACACTACCAGCAGGATATGGCCGGCGGCCGGCAGGTCAAAGCCGATCCGGGTTCTGGGGTTGAAAGGATTCGGGTAGAGATCCAGGCTTGTCTGATACGCCGGCAGGTCACCCACGGCGCTGGCAGGGATGCGGACCCTGAGGGTGGTGGGATCCAGGGTGACACCGGGGATGATGTTGGCGTTGGGCTCGTAGAGAATGGTTTCTATGGAAGTGATCGCGGTGGTGCCCTCGATCAGACCCTCCACTTCCCAGGCGAACAGTTCGCCGGGACCGCACACGGAATCCCTGGCCCCCATGATGGCGGCGAAGCCGTGCCAATGGCCGGGCACATCTTCCTCGAAAGATTCCCAGATGAAAAAGCCGCTGTCGGTGAACAGGGCGCCCTGGCCGCTGCTGTCGCGGACGGTGCGGATCAGGGTGGAGTCGTAGGTCACGGTCAGCTCGATGGTGCGGAAATAGACGGCATCGTCCAGCATGACCGAAACGCGGGTCGTGTCGCCCGGTGCGATGGTCGTGTCGAGCGGAGTGAAGCGCAGGGCTATCTGCGCCGAGGCCGCGCTCACGGACACCATCAGGATCAAGGCCGCCGTCAGGATGAGATGGATTTTTTGTCGAGCATTCACGGTTCAACCTATTTCATAAGGGTCATTTTCCGGACCTGGCTTTGCGAGCCGGCCAGAAGCTTGGAAAAATACACACCGGAAGCGACTTGACGACCGGTGTCGTCGCGGCCCAACCAGACGGCTTCATGGGATCCGGAGCCCAGGGTTTCATCGACCAGGACAGCCACCCGGCGTCCGTCCATGCCATAGATTTCCAGGCGGACGGGCATTTCACCCGGGATGCTGAACCCGATGGTCGTGGACGGGTTGAAAGGATTCGGATAGGCCTCACCCAGGGAGAAGGTGGCCGGCGGAACGGCCCCGGATTTGCCCTGGAGATCGTATTCGAGGGGTTTGTTGTTCACGTCACGCAGATCCAGGGTGATGTTTCCGATATCCAGCAATCCCGGATCCATTCCAGCGGGAAGTTCCACCGTCAACAGGGAGCCGGTGGTGGTCATGCCACGCCCAGTGCCCAGGATCACAAGACCCGCTTCGAGTCCGTGTTGGTCGATGTTCATCAGGAAAAACGGGTCGACCTGGGAGATGACCGCCTGGCCTGCCGTCACCAGGGGAACGGCGTTTTGCGGAAGTGCCGCCGAAAGGCCCACACCCTTGAGGATGGGGCAGGGGGCGACAAGGTCCAGGGTCCATGTTCGGTCGCCGTCCGGACGCCAATCCAGGATAACGGTACGGGATGTTGCGGAGGAAGATCCGGCACCCTCCAGGCTTTTGGCGGACGGCATGTAGGTCATCGCGAAGATCAAATAATCATCATAATTGATGTTGTCGTCCGGCTGGGGAATACCCGTGCCGGTGGTGTCATCCGTGGGGCCCACGTCGGCTTCGCCGAAGTAGAGCGGGTTGAAGACCGATACGTTATACACGGCGCCAAGGATCGTGACATCCTCGACCTTGACCAGACCGTCAAAGGGTTGGGCGATATCCCCGAGAATGTAATTGGTTGCCCGGGGAAGATCGCCGGCGGGCACGCTGTAGTTGTTGGCCGGATCGGTGGCGAAGAACTCGTAGTAGTAGACGCCCCTGGTTGGCCATGAATCGATGAACGACGTTGCTCCGAATTCGGAACGGCCCGCGAGTTCCCACTCGGGACTGGCCAATGCCGCGGCGCGATCGGCGGGGGGTGTGGGAATCGTGCTGCCGATGTAGGACGGATAGGTGGATTCGTGGGCCCCATCGTGGTAAAGCCCCCGCCAGACTTCCACACTGTGAAAATCAGGATCGGTGGGATTGGTCCAGGACAAGAGGACGGATTCGTGACCGGGCGCGGCAGAAGGAGAAGTGACGCCGCCGGTAGGCGTGATGTCGAATTCGATGTCGTCGTTGGCCTGCAGAACCTGCATGGCGCCATCCCGGAATTCCCCGTAGACGGTGTGGATTCCCTCGGTGGCGGGAATGGTCCAGACATGCACGCCGCTAACGGATACCCAGCCTGTGGACCAGTCGATGCCGTCGTTGCTGAAGCGCATCTCATCGGCCCGGATGACCGAGACGATGAGGACCACATTGGCGGTGTTGGTGGCTTCGGCATCCGCGTTGATGACGAACGAGCCATAGGGCTCAGAGGTGTCCAGGGTGGTCGAGGCCTGGGGGCCGGCCGGCGTGGTTTCCGCGTTGCCGGCAATATCGGTTCCCATGGTGAAGAACTCGTATAAGCCGTCCCCGTCAGTGGCTGTGAACTCGATGGGGCTGGTCACAAATGATCCGAAATTGGTCCAGAGGCCTCCGTCATGCCGGTAGATGAGGTCGAGCTGATCAAACCCGCTGCCGATATCATCGGCCAGGAAAGAGATTTGGAAATCCACCAGGTACTGGGTGGGGTCAAGGGGTTGGGCGCTGGTCGTGGGAGGAGCCCCGTCCTGCATGGTGCTTTCGGTGTCGGAATCCTTTGACACTTTCCCCGTGAAATTGCGGTCGATGACTTTGAAGAAGTACTCCTGGCCATCTGTCAGGCCGGTGAATTCGTGGCTCAGGCCGGTGATCCAGCCGCTCTCGTCCAGGATGACGGAGAAGTCGGCATCGGTGCTCATCTTGACGTTGTATTCGACCGCCCCGACATCCGATTCGTCGCTCCAGGTCAGGGTGTTGGTGGCGCCGGGCGTGAAGTCGGGTTCCGGATCGAGCGTCGGAGGCAGGGGGGCGACACAGACCACGGCTAACGCGGCGGTGGCTGTGATGTCCACGACGATGTCCTGGTTGTCGAGGTCACGAAACCGCCCGGAGTCGATGCCGA
>JAGLCY010000254.1 GCA_023270185.1 Candidatus Krumholzibacteriia bacterium
AGGCCCCGAAAGACTCTTGGCGTTTCCGCTAACTGGAAGTACCCCTTCCAGCCCAACAGATACTGCCTGAGCTCCTTCGCTACCTGGACCATACTCCGTCCACCGGTCCGGCGGGTTATCTGCCGGACGCGGTCTTTCATCCTCACAAGAGATCGGCTGGTGACTCGAACGCGAACGATCCTGCCTTGGGCCACCCAGAAGGAAAACCCCAGGAAAGGACGATACCACGCTCGGTCAACTGCGCTCTTGGCCTTGTTGATCTGGAGCCGGAGTTTGCCGAACAGAACCACCAGTGAGCGCATCACGCGCTCCCCGGCCTTCTGCGACCCGACGAACACCCGCAGATCGTCCGCATAGCGGACGAATGCGTGCCCTCGCTTTTCCAGTTCCTTGTCGACCTCGTCCAACAGCACGTTGGCCAACAACGGCGACAAGGGACCACCTTGGGGTGTCCCCTCGTACCGCTCCACAACGACCCAGCTAGCCATCACACCGGCGACAAGGTAGCTGCGGATCAGTCTCAGTAGTCTACGATCGCTGATCTTTCGCGCCAGCCTTCCCATGAGCACATCGTGGTTGACCCGGTCGAAGAATTTCTCCACGTCCACGTCCACCACCCACTGCTTTCCTCCCTGGATATACCGCTGCGCTTCACGTATTGCATCGTGGGCACTGCGACCGGGACGGAAGCCATGACTGTGATCACTGAAGGTAACGTCGTAAATCGGCTGCAGAACCTGCAATATGCCCTGCTGGATGAACCGGTCCAGAACGGTCGGGATGCCGAGCTCCCGCTTCCCTCCGCCTGGTTTGTCGATAAGTTGTCGCAGGACAGGTAACGGCTCGTAGCCGCCGACGAGAAGTTCCTCGCGGATGCGTGGCCATTCCTGCCTCAGATAATCCGACAGCTCATCAAGGTTCATCCCGTCGACTCCGGGACTGCCCTTGTTTCGCTTTACACGTTTCAATGCCCGTTTCAGGTTGTCGCGTTCGACCACGAGTTCCATCAACGAACCGGTTCCTGGATGTTCGTCTGCGCAAGACGCCGAGGAGGCTTGTTCACTCCGCTCTGCTCTCGGGGCTTCACCCCTACCATCAAACGGCAGCTCCAGTTGTATGGACTTCTGAACCATGACCTCTACGAGTGATGTGCTCGATTTATCCTTCCTGACGTTTGGCCCTTCGCCGCAAGCGGCTACTATGGCCTCTGCTGACTTCTCGCTCCGCGGGTGTGACCACGCCGCCCTTTCAGGCGTGAGGCGAGACCTCCCCGGATAAGAACACCGACCTTCACCGCACGACTGCCGGATTTACATCGGGTCCCCTTGGTCACGGAGGCTTTGCGGTTTCTGGCCCGCTCGCCTCGGTCGCCAATGCCTCGTATCCGGTTCTTGTTCATCAGCCCACGGTTTCGTTCCACGCTTCCTTCGGACGGTAGGTCGCCCTTCCGCCCTTGCGCTTCACTTCCCTCGCTGTGACCTGCTCAGGAGAGGACTTACACCTCCAAGACGGTGCCCATGCCGGGCGTACCAAAAAACGCCTCCAACCGTTTGGATGGAGGCGCTTTATTTTGGTAGCCCCTAGGGGACAGTGTGCGAACCATACTAAGATACTCCGATATAACAAATCGCCCAGCCCCACATTCCGGTTGGCAAAAGTGTCCTCCACTCTTGAATTGGCACGAGGAGGCTACTCCAGCGTTCATGTCAAGCAGACAGACCATTCTGTGTCGGGCAAACTTGCCATATCCAACCCACTACTCAGATAATTCGATTGAGAAAAGAAGCCGCCTAATTCAGAATGGTGGAGTCGATAGATCTCGCCCCCATTGACTCTCTACGAACAGGAGGTCAAGGATGCCGATCGACTTCTCGCAAATCGGTTGGGAGCTGTTGGTCCCACTAATGTTGTTGTCGATTCTGGGGCTCGGGTTGGCCGCTTCGGGCCTAAGCAGGGGCCGAATCACTCTTCCCGGATACCTGAGCTATTTCTGGATATTTCTCCTCATTTGTGTCGTAACCGATTTCTTTTCATTCGCGCCCGCCATTTGGCTCATGGCCTTTGTCTCGTTCCGCGCACTGCGTGAATACTTTTCACTTGTCGATCTGAGACTCGAGGATCGTTGGGGCATCCTGGGAGCTTATCTTTCGATCCCGTTCATGATTTATCTCATCCAGATAGACTGGTATGGCTTCTTCATCATTTCCATTCCTGTCTACGCATTCATCATTGTTCCGTTTCTGGTAACCCTTGGTGACAGCCAGGGCCATGGAAGTTTGCTTTCAATTGGGGCCATCGACTTCGGCCTCTTCTTCTTTGTCTACTGTTTGGGGCATATCGCCTATCTGGCATTTTTCTCCACTTGGTTGGTGCTGCTGCTCATGCTGGCTGTGGTTGGCTGCAATCTGGCAGGTGCGATAACAGCGAGACGGGGTTTGATTCCTGGCTTTGTCCTCTCCTGCCTGATTTCCCTGGCCCTGACCTTGGGACTCCGTTCGTGGACTTTGGTTCCGACGGGCCCGGCGGTATTCCTCGGTTTCCTGATTCCGGTGCTCGTTCATATGGGGAACTATACTGTGGGCGTTCTGGAACGTGACCTCGGGATCAGCGCTGCGGATCTCGAACCGGGCCGCGGACATGTTCTGGATTCCCTGAAATCATATCTCTTCACCGCACCGATCGTGTTTCATTACCTGCGCTGGACCATGAAATTCGGCGAAATGATTCACCGTCATGGCAACTGACCTTCGCAGGCTGTTACCCCTGGTTCTGCACATACTGGTGTTGAGGCCCCTACTGCATCTGGTTTTTGGCCTGAATGTGCGCGGACGCGAAAACCTGCCCAGCCGCGGGCCCTGCATCCTGGCCGCCAATCACAACAGCCACCTTGACATCCTTATGATCTATGCCGCCTTGCCGGTCCGTTTAATCGTCGCCGCACACGTGGTGGCTGCATATGACTATTTTGCTCGCCATCGGCTACTCTTTGCCACCGTGGACTTCCTCTTCAAACCGGTCTGGGTTGACCGCGAGTCGGGCGGTAGTGACTGCATGGGCAGGATGTGCGCCTTCCTCGACGCGGGCGAGAGCATCATCATCTTTCCGGAAGGGACACGCGGAGAATCGGGGCAGCTTGGGCATTTCCATTGTGGTGTCGGTAAACTCGCCGCCAATCACCCTGAGGCTCCCTTGTTGCCGGTATTCCTGCGCGGCACGGAACGGGCTCTGCCTCGAAAGGCAAACTTGCCCTTACCAATCTGGCAGCATGTCAGCATTGGGCCGCCACAACAGTTGGCAGCTGGGATTGGAGATTCCACCGAAATGTTGCGTGAAAGCATTTTGGCCCTGGAGCAGTCCGAGACCGCCTCGCGACATAAGCGGGAACCGGAACGCCATGAAGCCTTCGTCGTCGCCGTGCTCGGCATCGACGGCTCAGGTAAGAGTACCCTTTCGCGGCGCCTTTCCCTCGACCTATCCCAGGGAAGACGCACGTGCTTGATCGGCGACAGCCTCGAGCTATTCGCCGGCGGCGATCCTTGCGCCGCGCAGCCCCTGTTGAAGGAGAAGCTCCGTCGATGGGTGAGCGCGCAGGCCAAGGATGCGAAGTCCCTGGCACGGTACAAGATTCCCAAACTTACCGAACTCCTGCTGCGCGATGCCCTGCTTGGGGAAGCCAAACGCTGGTACGGCTCCGACCTCATCTTCATGGACGGCTCCCCCATTCTCAACATGACTGCCTGGTCGATCCTTTACCAACCTGAAATGATGAGTGCGGATTTCTGCGCGAGGGCAATGGCCATACTTGCCGGCAGGGGGTCGGCCGGGGATCCTCTATTCAGAAAATTTCCGGAACTGAAAATGATGAAGCGCCTGGGCCTGACCCGTCTCGCCATGCCGGATGCGGTGATTTTTCTCGATATTCCGCCCGAAATCTCCATGGAACGGATCAGAAACCGGGGTGAGAAGATGCAGGTGCACGAGACCGAAGAAAAACTTGGTCGCCTTCGCGAAGCCTACCTGCTGGTTGTCGAGGCCACAGGTGAGCATCTGGGTCTGCCCACCTCCATTCTGGAAGGCGATCGTGACCAGGACTCAATAGCTGCCGAGGCCCGTCGCGTAGTTGAAAGCGCTCGATCCGCAACTGGAGGCAACGGCGAATGAGCACTACCATCGACGTAATCGCGACCACCATTTCCGGATCGATCAGCGACTGGAACAAGGTTGAGCGCATCGGACCTCTATTCGCGGAACATGGATTTGATGATTTGCACCTGCATGTCGTCAAAAGTCATGCTGAAGCACGGGTGCGGACTCGCGAGTTGGTGGCCGATGGCCAGCGGCTGCTCATCTCGGCGGGTGGTTCAGGAACCTTCAATGCGGTGCTTGAGGGATGCTGTGATGCGAAAGTTCCCCTTGGTGATATCCGGCTTGGATTTCTGCGCAAGGGATCGGCCGACCTGCTCGGCAAGGTCTTGGGCATGCCGGACGAAATCGAAGCCGCCGTAGCTGTCTTCGCCCAGTCGATTGGCTCCGGCCATGTCATTCCCTGCGACGTCCTGTCGGCCCTGGACATTTCAGAAAAGGCCGCACCCAGGCATTTTGTTGGTTATGGCGGGGCTGAGATTTTCGGCCGCATCCCTCATTTTACAGAGAACCGATTCATGAAATGGTACAAGGGTGTGCTGAGCCAGATCTTCGGCGATCTGGGCCCATTCACCCTGGGTATGACGCTTGCCTTGCTCGAGAAAATACTGAAAGGCCCCTTCGGTCGACGGAACTGGCGGATCCTCGTGGATGGGCTGGAGGTCGCTACCGGCCGCTTTCAGGCTTTGATCGTCGTCAACGGATACCTGGGGCCTGAAATGCCCTACTCGGATGATGATCTCGGCTCGGGCCGTTTTCATCTTTTCGCGCTCAGAGACCTGGGAACAAGACACCTGATCGGGCAGGTCCGTCATGCCCGGGACGGTTCAATCATGCAAGATCCGGCCAAGTGGGGAATGGAACATTTTCCAATCAAGGGAATCCTGACCCTGGAAACAATGGACAACAGGGCCTTCCCTCTCAATGTGGACGGTTCAACTCTTTTCTGCCGAGGCACCGCCACCATTGAACGTGTGGACGGCATCAGTTTGTTCACTCGGCTGCCGGATCAGGCAGACGCGTGAACCCTGTTGAACGATTCCCCGGGGATCCCGGTGCTGATCAGTTTTGCTCGGTCCTTTGTCCATTTAACCAAAAGACTCCCTCAAAAGAGGGAGTCTTTAAGGATGGTAGCCCCTAGGGGACTCGAACCCCTGTTACCGCCGTGAGAGGGCAGCGTCCTAGGCCACTAGACGAAGGGGCCACTGTATCTTCATCCCGGAATTCTACCAAATTCCGGTAAAAGTGGCAATGTGGTTGCCCGGGGAGGACTCGAACCCCCATCGACTGAGCCAGAGTCAGTTGTCCTGCCATTGGACGACCGGGCAATCGAGAGCGAAATATATACGGGACTTCAACCCTGCGCAAGTTCCCGTTTCAACAACTTGTGGAGGGATTCAGGCGATTCCAGGTCGAGATCCGTCACATACCAGGACGCCGGCAGCAGAATGAAGGGATCGGTCTGGTAGCCCCCCAGCCCCCCGTGGCTGCTGACCTGTTCTTCCATGACCACGATCCGATGCCGATCGGCCAGCCAGGCGCCGTTGATGACCAGATCCCCGCAATCTCCGTAACTCATCAACTGGGCCAGTTCCCCCGCCCAGCGTTCCTTATCCCGGAAAGACCCCAATGGATCGTTTTCCTCGCCCACCTCGCCGGTGATCAGGTTGCGCACTCCGCCATCGCACAGGGCCACCGCGTCGCCGAACCGGCGGCTGGCGGCCACCAGCCCCACGCCTGGATGGTGGACCAGATCATCAACCAGCCCAGGATACAAGTCCATGATGTCCTCAAGCATCAAGGGCTTATTGTGCCCCGTGAAATAGATGTGAGCCAGACTGCCCGATACGCAGACCACAACGCCGGGTTCCGTTCTTTCCGCCTCCACGGCCGAGACCTCCGGACCTGCATCCGTCACCCGAGCCAAGGCGCGGCGCCCCCGGTTGGTCGCCCAGCCCAGGCGGTCTGCGCCCACCTCCTCGAGTTCCCTGAGCAACGCCAGGGTGTAACTTCGGTCCGGGCTGTAGGTACCAGGCCGCCCGACCGACCGCTCCGTTTCCCGTCCGAGGGCACGGTCCAGCATCTCGTGTAAAGTCTGTTCGATGGTCTTCCCGTAAAGCAGGCGGAAAGGAACGCTGGGTGTCTGGCCGTGATCGGAAAACAGAACGATCTCATAGCGAATGGGCGACTGGCGACGAGCCCGGCGACGAAGAGTCCGCAGGCGACGGTCGAAGGCGGCCAGGGAGAGCTGGGCATCCAGGGAATCGGGATCGGAGTAGTGAGCGATGTCATCGTAACCAACGAAATTGGAATAAATTACCGGTACGCCACGAACCATGTCCATCTTCATCCAGTAGAAGGAAAGATCCCGCAGGAACGCGTTGGCCAGAGTCCGTTGAGCCAACCGCCTGATGGAAAACTTCAGCCTGGGACGGGACTTTACGAAAAGTCCCGCCAAGGACATGAACATACCGGCCATGTAGTCCCACATGCTGGCCAGAACAGCCTTGGTGTACGCGTTGGGGCTAAGGAAGAACAGGTTGAAGTCCGCACGCTCTCCGTCCCTGCGCTGGCTGGGATTTTCACCCAGGGCCGTCACGGTCATCAACCGTTTGGAGGCCCCGCCGGACATGAAGGTGTTGATGCAGGATCCACCGGCCAGCAGGGGTTCATCGCAGGCTTCGGCCACCCTCGTTTCCAGAAGCCGCAAGTCGTCCGGATTACTCACCACGCGAACTTTTTGATTCGCCCGATCGAACCAGCGGTAACCCGGTACATTCTCCCGATCCCCGTAGAATACCCCCGCCTGCACCGCCGGAGTATTGGACGGGATACCGCAATGCCACCCGAAAAGATGGTGGCTGCCCTTGGCGAGCATGGCCGAAACCGTCGGCATGCGTCCGTTGTTCAGAACCTGGCGCAGGATGGGCAGGGACAGACCGTCGACCTGCAAAAGCAGCAGGCCGCGCAGGGGTTTGCGTTCGGGCCGGGGAGGGCCAAAGCGCCGGGCGATCCGGTAGATAACCGACTGGTAAAATGGGTATGCCTCGTCCAGACCCAGCCAACCTGTGATGGAACCGGAAATGGCCGTTATCACAAGGGTGCCCACCAGGGCCTCCCCGTAATTGGTGATGTGGATGGGATGCTCGAATTTAGCGCTGAGATACAGGATCAGGCCGTTGAAAAGCAGGGTCGGGAACCCGATGGTCACCACGTTCAAAGGCAGGGTCAGGAACAGGAGCAACGGGCGCAGAATAATCAAAAGGACAGTGAAGATCAGGGGCAGGCGCAACAGGGAGATCCACCAGCCGGGCTGACCGGTATCTATCCGGAAACCGGGCAGGATGAAGGTGACCAGCAACAGGGCCAGACCGGTCACGATCCAGACCAGGACATATCGTCCCAGAATGCTCGGCAGTTGTTTCGCGGCAATCCCCCCGGTTCGCCGCCACCAGCTCGGCTAGCTCGCGGCAGCCACCCTTAGGCGCCGCACCGTACGCGGGGCGCCCACCAGTTCCATGACTTCGAAGATGCCCGCGCTGCGGGTCTGCCCGGTCAGCGCCACCCGGCTGGGGTGGATCAACTGCCCGGCCTTGACGCCCAACTTCTCGGCGGTGGACCGGATCACTTCCTCGAAGGCGTTGGACGCCTGGGGCACCGCCATATCCAGGCCCTCCTCGATGGCGTCGGCCAAAGCTATCATCAGACGTCGAGCCTCGTCGGTGGCCACATTCTCGTCCCAGGCTTCCTGGTCCACATAATGGTCATCGCTGAAAAAGAATCCGATCTGCTCGGGCAACGTCACCAGGCTGCTGAAACGATTGCCCAACGTGCCCAGCAACCGGCCCAGATAGGCGTCGGTCGAATCGGCGCCGTGGATCAGCCACTCCGGATCCAGTGCCCAGCTCCGCTTGGCGATGATGGGCTTGGCCAGGTCCAGACGTTCGTCCGCCGACAACCTCTTGATGTGTTCGCTGTTGATGTGGTTCAGCTTGTCGTAATCGAATGCCGCGGGGCTGCTGTTGACCTTCTTGAGGCTGAATTTCTTGATGATGGCGCTTGAAGTCATCACCTCGTCGGCATTCCCCCCGGGCGACCAGCCCAGCAGGGCCAGGTAATTGAGCATGGCTGCGGGCAGGATACCCAGCTTCTGGAACTCTTCCACGCTGGTGGCGCCGTGGCGTTTGCTCAATCGTTTCTTATCCGGGCCCAGAATCATAGGCATGTGACCGAACTTGGGGGGCTTCCAACCCAGGGCCTCGTAGATCAGGATCTGGAACGGCGTGTTGCTGACGTGGTCGTCCCCGCGCAGAACGTGGGTGATGCCCATGACGTGATCGTCAACCACCACGGCAAACTGGTAGGTAGGAAAACCGTCGGCCTTGAAGACGACACGGTCCACCAGCACCTCGTTCTGGAACTCGCGTTTGTCCACGATGACGTCGTACCAGAAGGTCACCCCGTCATCAGGGGTTCGCAGACGCCAGGCGAAGGGTTTGCCCTGACCCTCGTATTCCGCCGTCTGCGCAGGAGTCAGATCACGGCAGTGACCATCGTAGCCTTCCCAGTTGCCGCCTCCATCGCGCACCGCTTTTTCCCTGGCTTCCAGGTCATCGGCGCTGCAGTAGCACTTGTAGACATGTCCCGACGCGGCCAGCTTATCCAGATGTTCCCGGTAGATGTCCAAACGCTCGGACTGCAGATAGGGTCCGAAATCGCCGCCCACGCGGGGCCCTTCATCCCAGTCCAGCCCCAGCCATTCCATACCTCGCAGGATTGCGGCGTACGATTCCTCGGTGCTGCGTTCCTGGTCGGTGTCTTCGATGCGCAACACGAATGCGCCGCCCTGACTGCGGGCGTAGAGCCAGTTGAACAACGCGGTGCGCGCGCCGCCCACATGAAGGAAACCGGTCGGGCTGGGCGCGAAACGAACGCGGGGCTGATTGGAATTGCTCATGAAGTCGCTGGACCTTTCAAATTTCGGGTCATCGTCAGGGTTGGTTGCCGGGCCTTGGCCGGTCCATGTCCTTGGGGAGCGGCTCGCCGGACTTGACCGGATCAAGGAATCCGGCAAGCTGTCCCAGATCCATACCGTACACCTGGAGGCTGGCCTGGTCGAGGTCCGTGCCCGCGGCGGCCATATCCAGGAACTCGCGCAGGGCCGTCAGTCCACCTTCATTTTCGACAAGCTGCCAAACCATCAGGAAAGCGCTGTAGCTGGCGCGACGGAACATCTCGCGATCCTGATCCCGGCTGGGATCAATCCCCCTGGCCAACAGGGCGTCAATCAGGGGCGGCGCCAGCAGGATCGAACCTTTCACGCGGAATTCACCCATGTAACTGAGAAGATGCATCCCGTCTTCACTAATGTACTCCACGATGCCTTGGTGCAGCCAGGGAGGAAGATCCGCTTCAATGGTCTCTCGCAGGATCCAGTCGGCAACCAGCATGAAGGCCGCGTGGCCGTCCAGGGTCCGGGCCATCAGCACGGGATAGGGCTGGATTGTGCATTTATCCCCATCCAGGGCATAAAGCCGCCAAACCCCATGTCCCGTCTGCTCAGTGTACTGCTGCGTGTTGTCGGGATTGAGGATCGTCAATGTATCGGTGGCCGCCAGACCCAACAGGCCGGTCACATCCCGGTTGGCCCAGTCCATCAACTCCAGAAACGGAATCATGTCGCAGTCCTTGTACCCGGGATTATGCCTCAGAACGAACTGCCCATAGCTTTTCTGATCAGGCTCGACGATCAGACCCTCCCGAGGCACCAATTCGCGCTGTTGGCACATGGATCCGGGACCATAGGCGCGGCCCTCGGAGTCCGTCATGACCTCCCAACCGGACCAGCCGTAGGCGTGCATGTGGTCCGGGAACCCGGCCACCGCCAACTCGCGTGACGAGCAGCGGGGGAACGTCGAATCGGGTGTCAGGGGCGGCAATTCGCTGCAGTGGATCTGGGCCACCGCACCACCTGCCGCCATAATCGCCAGGATGAAAATCAGAACTGCCGGGACACGGACATTCATCTACTTACCGTCCTTGAGAGCCTGGGCTTTTTTGTACCATTCGGCTGTCTGTTTCTTGTCGCCCAGTTTGTCGTAGACCAGACCGATGTTGTTGAAGAGATTCACCGTCTCCTTGAACTCCATGGCCATATCGAAGGCCTCCAGCGCTTCATCGTACCGGCCCAGATAATAGTAGGAAAGTCCCTGGCTGTAATAGGCCCGGTAGGACTCGCCATCCAGTTCGATCATCTTGTCGAAGGACTCCACCGCTTCCTCGTAGCGTCCGGTGTCCATGTAGGTCAACGACAGGTTGTAACGCGCCTTCACGTAGGTGGGATCCATTTCCAGGGCCTTCTGGTAGGCCGCGATGGACTTGTCGTACTGCTTGCTTTTCATGGACACCCGGCCGAGATGAAAGGCAAGTTTGGCGTCGGGATTGAGCTCCAGGGCCTTTTCGTACGGTTCGATGGCCTGGGAATACTGTTTGGTCATCTGCAGGCACTGCGCCAGGGCCAGCCAGCCCTGGAACATCTCCGGCAGATCACGGGTCACCGTTCGCAGCGAGGGAATCGCCGCGTGGTATTTTTTCTCGCGCATCAGGCTGACAGCGTAATTGTAGACGACCTCGGGTTTGGCCCCTTCGCCGAGCCCCGCCTTCAGCCATTTGCTGGCTTCCTTGTCGTTGCCGATGCGCATATAAAGGTTTCCTATGGCCACCCGCAAGTCGTCGATCTTTTCGATCTCGTAGGCCTTTTCGTAAGCAGCCACCGCCTCTTCCAGCTTTTTGTTCTGTTCGTGCACCTTGCCTGTGGCTATCCAGGTTCCGGCCTTGTCCGGATGATCAGCGCGGGCCAGGCGCGCGGCCACCCCCGCGTCCAGGACCATGCCCTGTTTGATGTAGACATCCACCAGGCGGGGCAGCAAGTCGTCACGGTCCGGCGCCATTTCATAGGCCGACTTGTAGAGTTTGGCGGCCTCCGCATCCAGGCCCGACTGCTCCATGAGTTTGCCGTCATCAACCATCTGCTGGATCCGGTTGTGCACGATCGACCTGGCCTCGAGATAGCCGTCCTGGGCCTCCGGATCACCCTGGGCCTCGGTTGCATGAATGAAAGCCGCCGCGGGCGGAGTGTACTTCTCCAGCAGTGCGCGAACGGCCTCTTCGGTCCCCTTCTCGACCTCGAGCTGGTTCAGGGCCAGGACCAGGCGGAATCCCTCGGGACCCAGATCCGGCTCCATGGCGGTGATGCCATCGGTGAAGGTGGCGCGGGCATCATCGATCATGCCCGCCTGCACCTGGGCGCCGCCGATGAGACGCCAGTAGTCCCGGCCACCCATCGCGTCGAATTTCCGATAGGCATCGAACTCGGTCACTGCCATTTCGTGCATGCCCAGCTTAGAAAAGGCCATCCCCAGGTTGCGATGGAAATCACCGTTGGTGTGATCGGCCTGGATGGCCCGGATGAAAGCGTCCCGGGCCACGTCGAATCTTTCCTGGGAAGCGTACAGGACACCCAGGTCATTCCAGGACTTGGCGTCCGCGGGATCGCGGTTAAGCTTTTCATTCAGCATCGAGATCTTTTCATCCGTCGTCAGTGTGCCGTCTTCATCGGGATAGGAAATTTTGATCATTTCGTGTTCGACGGTATCGGGCTCGGCATTGTCCTGGGCTTGAACAGGTGTTACCACCAGGCTCGCCAGCAAAAGACCCGGAACAACAAAATTGAAGAATGTGCGGATGTTCATTGTCACCTTCCTGAATCCGGTCCTGCCGGATGACCATCTACCCGAAAACCACCCTGTAAAATCGGCCCCATGATAGGGATAGGGATTGTTCCTGTCCAGTTGGGCCGGCCCGGTTTGATGTTCACGCCGGCAAAACAGGGTATCTCATTTATACAACCGGGATCGCCTCAGGATTCCCTCCTACCGACAATCACCATGCTGTTGCGGGCGATTCCCACCGTTTTCAGGCCACCGAAGCCCGCCCTGGCCATTAAATCCTTCATTTCAGTAAAGGTGTAGGATTTTCCGCCCTCGGTGTTCACGAGCATGTTCACGCTGAACTGGGCCGTCCAGGGGGGCTCGATGCGAGAATCGGCGAGAAAGAAATCCTTCACCAAAACCCGACCGCCGGCAACGAGGGCCCCGCTTGCCTTCTCCAGAAGAGCCAGGGTCTTTGTCGGACTCAGCATATGGATGATGTTCGAGATGTACACGACATCGAAATCCCTGCCGATGTCGTCGGTGAGGAAATCCCCCGCACGGGTGGTGACGCGGTCTGTAAAGGCCGCCTTTTTGATCTGCTCGGCAGCGATCCCTACGGGGCCCTCCAGGTCAAAAACCACGCACTTCAATTCGGGATTGGCCCGCGCAAAGGTGATCGCGGCGGTGCCGGGACCTCCCCCCAGGTCAAGCAGGCGGCGCGCGTCGGAAAAATCGATTTTCGACGCCACTTCTTCGCTGCTGCGCCGCGACACGTTTTCCATGCCGCGGATGAAGTCCTCCATCTCATCGGTTGATCTTTCCTGCCGTGTCGCCGGGGTGCCGGTCCGCATGACATCTTCCAACTGCACCCAACTTCTGAGCATGGACCGGTTGTGGCCGATGATACTGACCATGGTTTCGGGGCCGCCGGGCAGAAGATATGGCCGGGCGCCCGGATCGATGGTGAATCGGTCGTCTTCCTTTCGCAGGATTTCCACGGCGGCCAGTGCGCACATCACCACGTCGACAGCGTGAGTATCCAGATCCAGGGCTGCCGCCAATTCTTTGCTGGTTCGCTTATCTTCGCCCAGGGCTTCGAAAATTCCCACTTTCAACGCGGCGATCAGGATGCATGAATCCCGGTATCCCGCCGTCATGGTTTCGATGCGTTCGGCCCACTCCATTATCAGGCTCCTTTACCTGGTTGGATGATTTACAGGGGCCAACATAACCCGGTAGGCGGAATGGGGGAAGTGGTCGGCTTGGTTAAGGGCACCGAATCAGGCGACTTTTTTGCCACCCCGCTCATGCCACAAGCGGTGGCAGGAAGCGCAGAGCGTCACGAGGTTTTCCGCCTGGTTGCTGCCTCCCTGGCTGCGCGGTTTGATGTGGTGGATCTCAAGGAAACGTGTCCGATGGCAACCCGGGGCCTGGCAGCAATGTTTGTCTCTTGTCAGCACCTCCCTTCGGATGCGCGGCGGGATCGTGGTCGTGTTGCGGCCTCCTTGTTCGCAGACGGCGGCATCGCAGCGCATTCGCTCGGATTCGGCGCGACTCAGCTCGCGTTCGCCCGCATCGGTTTGTACGGTCATTCGGCCCGTTGCCGCGTTTTCGTGGACGTGGA
>JAGLCY010000255.1 GCA_023270185.1 Candidatus Krumholzibacteriia bacterium
CTCAAATCCACCACGAAGCGTACGGGCAGTTCGCGGGGGGCAACAACCGGTGGCGATGAAGGCAGCAACACTCCCTGGCCTGGATCCACCTTGGCCGCGTGTTTGGCCTTTTTCACTTCGTTGACCAGCTCCTTGCGGGTCCCTTTGGCAGCCTTCAGCCAAGTGTCCTGGGTTTCAGGTGTGGCCACCAATACGATTTCCCGCGCCTTTGTATAACCGAGTTCCCCCGATGCCAACGCATCTCGCACAGCCGGCAAATTATCCAACTGCCGCGCCAGACGTATAAAATCGCCGGCCTTGGATTTGGAAAAACCCAGCTCCCGGGTGGCGTACTGATTGATGGAGGAACAACCCATATCACGATAGAGATCGCGCCTCATGACCTCGCCGAACCAAAGGACTGCACACTGGTGGGCCTCATCCATTACGGTCAATGAGCGCTTGAGCGAGGAGTGGACTATGGCGGAAGGTTGATCTGGGGTATAAGAAATGTAGGACATGATAATCCTCCAGATTAAGGGTTTTGGGAGGTAAATTCAATATACGAAAAAAAAGCGAAAATAGCCAGGGCAAATTGAGATAATTCACTTTATTTTCATCTAGTTACAAGGCTTCAAATAATAAAGAAAAATCGTTTTCAGCCACCTCAATCCTGACATCCCACCCCCCACCCTTGACTCCCCCACCCCATCCTGTTCCTTTATACCCATGATCAGATTCCACATCCTGGGCGCCGGTGGCGCCGTGCCCACACCGACTCACAATCCGGCCGCCTATTGGGTGACCGTGGACGGCCAATCCATTCTGATGGATCCCGGGCCCGGCGCCCTGGTGCGTCTGGTCCAGTCCGGCCAGGCTCCCCGGGGTGTCGACGACATTGAAACAGTGCTTTTCACGCACCTGCACCCGGATCACTGCGCCGATCTGGTGCCCTTGCTTTTCGCGCTGCATTCTCCCGTTCCGAAAAGGACCGACCCAATAAAACTCTTCGGACCACCCGGGCTGGCGTCCTATCTGGAAAAGCTGAAAGATATCTATGGGACCTGGATTGAACCGCGGCAACGAAAGCTGGAAGTGACCGAAATAGGCCCCGGCGTTACGTTGCCCCTGGCCGGCGGCGGTTCCGCCAGACCCTTCAAGGTCGATCACAACCAGGACCGGTTGGCCAGATTCAGCCTGGGTTACCATTTTTCAGATGCGGCGGGCCACACGGCGGTTTTTTCCGGGGACACCGGGCCCTGCGCGGAGTTGAATAAAGCCGCGACCGGAGCCGACCTGCTGGTGGTCGAATGCTCGATGCCGGACCACTTGGCCACCGCTGGTCATATGACCGTTTCCCAGGTGGGTGAACTGTGTGCCCGGGCTAAACCAGCCAAGGTGGCCCTGACTCATCAGTACCCTCCCGCCGCCGCGCTGGACCTGGCCGCGCTGGTGGGAGAATTTTTCGATGGTCCCGTTCACCAGGCCATCGACGGCAGCGTGTTTTTCGTACCCGAGGACAAAAATCGATGATGATCAAACGCACACATGGATACCGGAATATCGTATTGGCACTTGCGGTAGTAGCAATCTTTTCTGCGACAGCAACCGCCCAGGAAGAGCCCCGGCAGGGCCCGCCCGAAATCCACGAAGGCCGGGGCGAACATGAAATGATCCTGATCCACGGTCTGGGCGGCGATGCCGACATCTGGGACGATTGTCTGCCGTATCTGAAGGGAACCTTCAAGGTCTGGACCTTCGAGTTGGCCGGTCACGGCCGGACGCGGCCCATCCCCAGCCCGACCATCGGGAAGGAAGTCGAGCGGCTGGGTGCTTTCATCAAGGATCAGGGGATCACCTACCCCACCCTGGTCGGCCACGCCATGGGCGGAATGATCGCCCTCAGGTACACCATCGACCATCCGGCCGATGTTGGCCGGCTCATCGTCCTTGACGCGGCTCCCCTGCAGTTGGCCAGCGAGGAACAGAAAGCCGCCGTTGGGATTGAATTGGCGAATGATTACGACAAGTTCGTCTACTCGCGGTTCATCAACATGACCCCGAACCAGGAAATCACCGAACGCATCGTGGACACGGCCCTGCGCACCGACAGCGCCACCTTCATCTCCCTGCTGATGAGCAGTTTCGATTTTGACGTCTCGGGCCAGCTCTACAGCATGCCGGTGCCCATGCTTGTCGTCGGCAGCGAATTGATGTTCCCGGGGAAGGACCAAAGCAAGCACCAGCTGGAGCACTACGGCTTCGGCAAGGCTCGCTCACTCAGTTTCAAGAGGATGGGGGGAACCGGGCATTTCATGATGCTGGAACGGCCCGTCTATCTGGCCAGCGTGCTGCTGGCCTTTGGCGTGTCGGCGGATCCCCAGTTTGATCGTTAGCTGATCATCCACCCAGCAGTTTCATGTCCGCGTCGACCATCATGGTCACCAGACCCTTGAAATCCACGGTCGGCTCCCAGCCCAGGATCTTCTTCGCCTTGCTGGAATCACCAATGAGCTGATCGACCTCCGCGGGGCGCAGGTAACGCGGATCCTGCTTGACGTACTCCCCCCATTCCAGATCCACGTGGGCGAAGGCGATATCCAGGAAATCCCTGATCGAATGGGTCTTGCCGGTGGAGATCACGAAGTTGTCGGGTTCATCCTGCTGCATCATCAGCCACATGGCCTGGACGTAGTCGCCGGCAAAACCCCAATCACGCTGACTGTCCAGATTACCGAGGCGCAGTTCGTCGGCCAGGCCCAGTTTGATACGGGCCACGCCGTCGGTGATCTTGCGGGTGACAAACTCCAGTCCGCGGCGGGGACTCTCGTGGTTGAACAGGATGCCCGAAGCGGCAAACAGCCCGTAGCTTTCACGGTAGTTGACCGTGATGTGATGGCCGTAGGTCTTGGCCACGGCGTAGGGGCTGCGCGGATGGAAGGGAGTCATCTCGGACTGGGGAACCTCACGCACCTTGCCGAACATTTCGCTGCTGCTGGCCTGGTAGAACCGGGCCTTGGGCGCCACCTGCCGCATCGCCTCCAGCACCCGCGTCACACCCATGCCGGTGATCTGGCCCGTCAGGACCGGTTGGCTCCAGCTGGTGGGCACGAAGGACTGGGCGGCCAGGTTGTAGATCTCGTCCGGAGCTGCTTCTTCCAAGGCCTTGGTCAGGGAGGCCTGATCCATCAGATCGGCCTGCAGGAAAGTGATCCGGTCCTTTATGTGCTCGACCCGTTCGATGGTTTCGGTGCTGGACCGACGCACCATGCCGAAGACCTCGTAACCCTTGTCCACCAACAATTCCGCCAGATAGGAGCCGTCCTGGCCCGTGATGCCGGTGATCAGTGCTTTGCCTGCCATGTGTCTCTCCATTGGAATATCCCGCCCAATCAGCGGGAACCAGTCTCAGCCGTGGTTCAATGAAAAAATACACCGCCTTTGCCCGCTGGACAAGTACCGCGGAAATGAGCATTTTTGCGGTGTCATTTCGCGACCTCAAATACCTTTGCAAGGAGACCCCCGATGGCCATCATCCTGGACGGCTCACAACTCACCATCGATAAGCTGGTGGCGATCGCCCGCCATGGCGAGCAGGTCGAACTGCCCCAGGCCGCGCTGGAGCGAATCCAACGGTGCCGCGCCCTGCTGGATGAAAAACTCGAAGCCAACGAAATCATGTATGGGGTCAACACGGGAATCGGCGAGTTCAGTGAGATCGTACTGGATGATGATCAGGTGCGCCAGTTCCAGAAGTACCTGATCTACAACCACGCCGCGGGGATCGGCGACCCGGCGCCCATCGAATACGTGCGCGGGGCCATGGCCGGACGCATCAACG
>JAGLCY010000256.1 GCA_023270185.1 Candidatus Krumholzibacteriia bacterium
TTTGTCTGCCAGAAGGGTTCCGTGGGCGCCAGCGGCGACCTCGCTCCCATGGCCCAGGTGGCCCTGTTGCTGATGGGTGAAGGACGTGCCTATTACCAGGGCGAATTGATCGAGGGAAAAGAGGCCCTGGATCGGGCCGGCATTCCGGTGCCGGGGTTGGAGGCCCGCGACGGCCTGGCCACCATCAACGGCTCGAACCTGCTGACGGCCATGAGCGCCATCCATCTGTACGACATGGAGCGTTGGTTGAAGCAGGCCGAGATCGCCGCGGCCATGTCGCTGGAGGCCCTGCTGGCCAACATGAAACCCTACGAGGCTCCCCTGCACGAGGCGCGTGGTTTCTCCGGCGCCATACGCTGCGCAGCAGCCCTCTGCCGGTGCTTTGAAGGCAGCGACCTGCTCAGCGGAAAGGTCAAGACCCGGGTGCAGGATGCCTACTCCATGCGCTCCACCCCACAGGTCATCGGCGCGGCCCACGACGCGGTGGCCTACGCCCGCAGCCAGGTCGAGACCGAGTTGAACGGCGTGGGCGACAACCCCATCTACTTCCCGGAAAACGGCACTTTCCAGACGGGCGCGAATTTCCAGGGCACACCCGTGTCCCTGCCCATGGAGATGGCCGGCCAGGCGATCACCATGATCAGCGTCCTTTCCGAGCGGCGGCTGAACCGGATGCTGAACCCCGCGTTGAGCGCCGGCCTGCCACCCTTTTTGACCCGGGGCGCCGGCATGTACAGCGGCATGATGCTCAGCCAGTACACCGCCGACAGCCTGATCGTCGAACAGCGCATCCTGTCCGCGCCGGCGTCCGTAGCCTCGATTCCCGCGGCGGCCGACCAGGAGGACTTCGTGTCCATGGGCATGAACACCGCTTTGAAGAACAAGCAGATCCTCGACAACGCCTACGGAGTGCTGGGCATCGAATTCATGGGTGCGGCCCAGGCCCTGGACCTGCGCGACTTCCAGCCGGGCAAGGGCGTGAATGCAGCACGGAAAGTCATTCGGGGTAAGGTGGATTTCCTGGACGAGGATCGGTCCCTGTATCCCGACCATACGGCCATGCAGGAATTGGTTGAATCCTGCGCGATTCTCGAGGCGGTGGAAAAGGAAACCGGTGATCTGGCGGGGTAACCCAACGGAACAGGACTGATTTCATATGCATTGACTTTTTTCTCGGACCCGTGTTTTCTAGGGACCGAGATCAGATAATTCTTTTAATTGAAAGGGAATTGCATGTTTAAGGAATTCAAGGAATTTGCCATGCGCGGCAATGTGATGGACATGGCCATCGGTATCGTTATCGGTGCCGCGTTCGGAACCATCATCAAGTCGCTTGTCGCCGACGTGATCATGCCTCCGATCGGAATGCTGCTGGGTGGGGTGGATTTCTCCAACATGTTCGTCGTCCTCAAGCAAGGTGCCGAAATCGCCGGGCCCTACAACGCTCTCGCCGACGCCCAGGCAGCCGGGGCCGTGACCCTGAACTACGGCATGTTCATCAATACGGTGATCAGCTTCATCATCGTCGCTTTTGCCATATTCATGTTGGTCAAGGGCATGAACTCGGCCAAACGTAAAGAAGAGGAAGCTCCTGCTGCCGAGCCGACGACCAAGAACTGCCCCCAGTGCAACAGCGAGATCTCCATCAAGGCCACGCGGTGTCCCATGTGCACCTCGACGATCGAATAGAACTCAAGTTGGGCATCGAATTCATGTGTGCGACCCGGGCCCTGGTGAAAACCAGGGCCATTTTCTTAGCGGTGGGAAAGGGAATCGGTGATCTACATCTTCGTGGGAGGAATCATTCTGCTGGCCATCGGGTGATGGCCCGTCAGGCCTTCGCGCGGGCCCCGTTTTTTTTAGCTTTTGGCTTCTGATTTCCGTTCAGCACCGGATCCAGCGAACACATACAGGGCCGCCCGAACAGATACCCCTGCCCCAGCCGCACGCCCATATCCAACAGGATGTGATAATCCTCGGTATTCTCGATGCCCTCGGCCACGACTTCGGCCTCCAGGACGTCGGCCACCTTCAGCAGCCGGGCCAGAGCCTTGCGCATTTCCGGATCGACGGCCAGACCGCGGACCAGGCGCTTGTCGATCTTCATCACCTGCGGATGCAGCATGATCAGGCCCTCGAGGCAGCTGTTACCGAAGCCCACGTCGTCGATGGCGATCCGGATGCCTGCCTTCTGTATGGCCTGGACCCGTGGTACCAACACCGAGGGATCGCCCAGCAATTGCTGTTCGCTGATTTCCAGGCAACACTGGCCATCGGTACCGTTGCCGCTGAGCACGCGGATCAATTCCGCCGATTCGGTCTGAAGAAGGGTTGCCGGCATGATGTTCACGTGGAAATGACCGTTGGCCCCCAGGCGCCCGGCCGCCGCGGCGCACAGCTTCAGACAGCGCAGATCCACGGCGGTGGTGATGTCGTTCTCCTGGCAGAAACTGAACAGGTGGTCGGGGCGACGCAAAGGTCCCTCGGGTCCGCGGATCAACATCTCGCGCGAGACGATGCGGCCGTCGGACAGATTGACGATGGGTTGACTGGACACCTCGAGCACGTTGCCCCTCAGCAGGGCGCGCACCATTTCGGGGCCCGCGGTCACCGGGCGGATCATGCCGACTTCCTCCAGGCTGGCTGCCCGGGCCACCCGGTTTTTTCCCTTGAGCTTGCTGCGCTGCAGGACGAAGTGGGCCTTGGCCAGCACTTCGTCGAAGGACAGTGAAGTGGGACTGATGGCTGTCAGACCCAGACTCGCGGTCGTGGTAATGGACTCCCCGCCGGCCTTAATCACGTCGCGGCTGACGGCCAGGCGGATCTTCTCCGCGATGACCTCTCCGACGGCCACCTCGGTTTCCGGCAGCATGATCACGAAACGATCGGTTCCGCAGCGTCCGACCATATCCTGATCACGGACCGATTCCTTGATGCGGCGGGCGGCCCCCACCAGCACCAGGTCCCCCACTCCATGGCCCATGGTGGCGTTGACACGTGAGAAGTCGTCCAGGTCCACCAGCAGGATAAGGAGTTCATCGCCATCCCGGCGACAGCGCGCCAGTTCCTCCATGATGGCCCGTTCCATGCCCTTGCGATTCAGCAGGTCGGTCAGCGAGTCCATGTGGACCAGCCAGTCCAGCCGGGCGGTGACCTGGGCCAGTTCCCGGCTGAGGGTCATCTCCCGCCGGCAGAATTCGAAGGTCCGGGTCCAGATCTGGAAGTCGAATTCATCCGCCGACAGGCATTCCCGGGCTCCGGCTTTGCGCACCGCGTTTCGTTCCTCGTTTGTGGGCGAGGTCAGCAGGGCGACGATGGGAATTTCCGGGTGTATGGCGCTCAGTTCGGCAATCGATTCAACCAGGCCTGATCCCGCCGGATCGGGACCGACCAGGACCAGGTCCACCGGACTGATTTTCAGGTAGGTGAACGCGTCGGTGAGATGGGTCAGATGGGCCACCCTGAAACCGGACTCATTGTCCCCGGAGGGGACGTGTCCCAGCAAACCGCGGATACGATCGGCAAGGGCCGGATCCCGGTGAACGAAAAGAAGACGGCATACTGGTACGTCTGGAGACATGGTTCGCGTCCTGAATCCCTTCAGCGATGGTCGAAGGCCACATCCTTGTGGCCGTGCGCTGCAGCATGGGCTGACGAGCAGAACCCTACAATGCGGAACGCGGGTCCGCAACCCAATAATCGGGGATTGAAACGTTGGTCAGGTCAGGTCCTGGATGATTTTCACCGAAGGCGAAGCATCGTTCATCACGTAGAAGTGCACACATTCCACACCGGTGCCCAACAGTTCCTCCACCTGTTTCCTGCCCCAGGCCCGCCCGATCTCCTTGACGTTCCCGGGGGACTCCATGATCTCGTCCACCAGATCGTCCGGAATACTGACGTGAAAGTGTTTGGCCAACGAGGTCAACTGGCGCACGCCATCGATGAGTTTGATACCCGGAATGATCGGTACGGTAATGCCCGCCTGGCGGCACATCTCCACGTAGCGGTGGAAATCGGCGTTGTCGAAAAACATCTGGGTCACGATGTAGTCGGCGCCCGCGTCGACCTTGGCTTTCATGTTCGCGATGTCGGTCTTCAGGTTGGGAGCCTCGACGTGTTTTTCCGGATAACCCCCCACTCCGATGCAGAAGTTGATGGGTTCGCTGTTGGCGATGTCGTCCAGGAAGTTGGCATCGCGCAGGTCGACGAGTTGCTTGACCAGATCGCCCGCGTAGATGTTCCGGGTCCGTCCCGAACTCAGCACCTTGTTGTAGTTGGACTCGTCGCCGCGAATGGCCAATACGTTGTGGATGCCCAGATAGTTCAACTCGATGATCGCGTCTTCGGTTTCCTCGCGGGTGAACCCGGTGCACAACAGATGGGGCACCGTGTCGATCCCGTAGCGATTCTGGATGATGCCGCAGATGCTGATCGTTCCCGGCCGCTTTTTCCTGACCTTGCGCTTGATGGAACCGTCTTTCTGCTCTTCGTAGGTGGCTTCGGCCATGTGGCTGGTCACGTCGATGAACGGGGGATTCACCGGAGCGATCTGTTCGACCATGTCGATGATGTCGCGCACCGTCTTGCCCCGCGGCGGCGGAATGATCTCGAAGCTGAAGAGTGGATTATCGGCCTTGTCCAGATGTTCGATAACGTGCATTGGTTCTCTTTCGGATTCCCGTGGTTCAGCCCAGATTCGCCGCCAGCCACCCGGCGGCTTCTTTTTCGCTGATGCCCGCGCGGGCGGCATAATCGGCCACCTGGTCATGGTTGATACGACCCATCCCGAAATATTTCGATTCCGGATGGCTGAAATACCATCCCGCCACGCTCGCGGCGGGATCCATGGCACAGTTTTCGGTCAAAACGACCCCGATTTTAGCTTCGGCATCAAGCAACTCGAAAAGAAACCGCTTGGCAAGGTGGTCCGGGCAGGCGGGATAACCCGGGGCCGGCCGGATACCGCGATATTTTTCCTCGATAAGTTCTTCGTTGTCGAGGTTTTCCTCATGGACGTAGCCCCAATACTCGCGCCTGACCTTCAGATGCAGATACTCCGCGAAGGCTTCGGCGAGACGATCGGCGAGGGCCTTGACCATGATCGAACGGTAATCGTCGTCGTCCGCCTGGCGCTTTGCCGAGGCCTCGCCGGCGCCCAGGCCCGCGGTGACCACGAAGCCACCCACCCAATCCTTCAGCCCCGAACCCCGGGGCGCCACGAAATCGACCAGGCTGTGGTTAGGCCGGTTGCCGGCGCTGCGGCGCTGCTGGCGCAGGAAAGGCACACGGCGCAGTTCGGTGGAGCGCTCATCGTCGGTGAACAGGACCAGATCGTCCCCGTCTCGCTCGGCCGCAAACAGTCCCAGGATGGCGGAGGCCTTCAGCTCACCACCCTTGATGAGTTCATCCAGAATGATCCGGGCGTCGTCCATCAGACGCCTGGCTTCGATCCCCGCTTCGGGATCATCGAAGATATTCGGGTAACGGCCGGGCAACCGCCAGGTGTGAAAGAACGGGGTCCAGTCGATGTAGGGCCGCAGTTTTTCCAGGTCGAAGTCCTCCAGGACATGGATCCCGGGGCGGGCCGGCTGGGGAGGTTCATACTCCGACCAGTCCAGCGCCAGGGCATTGGCCCGCGCTTCATTCAGCGGCATCAATTTCTTTTTCGTGGCGACCGCTTCTCTTTCAACGCGCACTTTTTCATAGTCCCGGCGCACGTTGGCCGCGGCGGCTTCACGGGTGCCCGGATTGATCAGGGCCCCGATTACCGACACGGCCCGCGAAGCGTCCGGGACATGGAAAACACCAGGCTCGTAGAACGGAGCGATTTTCACCGCGGTGTGGACACGGCTGGTGGTGGCGCCGCCGATCAGCAACGGAATATCCAGCCCGGCCCGGTCCATTTCCTGGGCCACGTGGGTCATCTCGGCCAGGGACGGGGTGATCAACCCGCTGAGCCCGACGATGTCCACCTTCTCCTTTTTGGCCGTGGCGATGATCCTGTCCACGGGAACCATCACGCCCAGATCGATGATCTCGTAATTGTTACAGCCCAGCACAACCGACACGATATTCTTGCCGATGTCGTGCACGTCGCCCTTCACCGTGGCCATCAAAACCTTGCCGTTCGAGCGGGCGCTCCCGTCTTTCATGGCCTCCAGATAGGGGTCCAAAACACCCACGGCCTTTTTCATGACCCGGGCCGACCGGATCACCTGGGGCAGGAACATCTTGCCCGCCCCGAACAGGTCGCCGACCTTGTTCAACCCGGCCATCAGGGGCCCTTCGATGACCTCCAGGGCGGCGCCAAACTCCTCCAGGGCGACCAGGGTGTCCTCTTCCACGTAATCCGCTTCGCCGGTCAACAGGGCGTGCGAGAGCCGTTCGCTCACCGGCTTTTCACGCCAGCTGAGATCTTCTTTCCGCTCGCTCTTTTTCCCCACGGTGGCCATCGCGATTTCCGTCAGCCGCTCCGTGGCGCCCGGGCGCCGGTTGAGGATCACGTCCTCCACGGCTTTCAGAAGTTCCGGCGCGATCTCCTCATAGACGGCCAGCTGCCCGGCATTGACGATGCCCATGTCCATCCCCGCGGCGATGGCGTGGTAGAGAAAGACCGAGTGCATGGCCTCGCGCACGGTGTCGTTGCCCCGGAAACTGAAGCTGAGATTGCTGATGCCTCCGCTGACCAGCGCGCCGGGCATGGATTCCTTGATGGCGCGGCAGGCGTCAATGAAATCCACGGCGTAGGCGTCGTGCTCGGGAAGGCCGGTGGCCACGGCAAAAACGTTGGGATCGAAGATCACGTCTTCAGCCGGAAAGCCCTCTTCCTGGACCAGGATCTTCCAGGCCCGGCGACAGACTTCGATCCTTCGCTCCAGCGTATCAGCCTGCCCCTTTTCATCGAAAGCCATGACGATGGCCGCGGCCCCGTACCGCATGACCAGGCGAGCCCGGCGGCGGAATTCGTCTTCGCCGTCCTTCAGGCTGATGGAATTGACCACACCCTTGCCCTGGATGCGCTGCAGCCCGGCCTCGATGACTTCCCAGCGGCTGGAATCGATCATCACCGGCACCCGGGACACTTCGGGATCGGATGCCAGCACGTTCAAAAACGTGCTCATCGCCTCGACCGACTCGAGCATGGCGTCGTCCATGTTCACGTCGACGATCTGCGCACCGCCGCGCACCTGCTGACGGCCAACTTCGAGAGCTTCTTCCATCTTGTCGTCGCGGATCAGGCGGGCAAATCGTTTGCTGCCAGCCACATTGGTCCGTTCGCCGATGTTGACGAACAGGGAGTCCTCATCGATATGCAGAGGTTCCAGTCCCGCAAGGAAGGTCCCCTTTTTCTTTCCCGGCACCTTCCGAGGAGGAATGCCCTCAACCGCCTCGGCGATGGCCTTGATGTAGGCCGGTGTGGTCCCACAGCAGCCCCCGGCGATGTTCAGCAGCCCCGCCTCGGCGAACTCGGCCAGGATGCCCGCCATCTGTTCGGGAGTCTCGTCGTAACCACCCAACTCGTTGGGCAATCCGGCATTGGGGTGGGCCGAAACCAGCGTGTCGGCGGCCCAGGAGATCTCCTCGACAAAGGGGCGCATCGCGGTGGCCCCAAGCGCGCAGTTCAGGCCGAATACGGTTGGGTCACAGTGGCGCAGGGAGATCCAGAAGGCCTCGGGGGTCTGGCCGGTGAGAGTGCGTCCGCTGGCATCGGTGATGGTGCCGGAGACCCAGACGGGAAAATCGTGCAGGCCGCGTCTGCGCAACAGATCACGGATGGCGAAAACGGCGGCCTTGGCGTTGAGCGGATCAAAAATGGTTTCCACCATGAGGATGTCGGCCCCACCGTCGAGCAGGGCCTCCGCTTCTTCGCCGTAGGCGATGACCAGTTGCTCGAAGGTGATGTTGCGGTAACCGGGATTGTTCACGTCCGGTGAAATGGAACAGGTGCGGTTGGTCGGCGCCAGGGAACCGGCCACGAAGCGGGGACGGTCGGGATCTGCCTTTGTGAATTCGTCCGCCGCCTCACGGGCCAATCGGGCAGCCGCGACGTTGATGTCCCGGACCAGATGCTCGGTCCCGTAGTCGGACTGGGCCACCGAAGTGCCGTTGAAGGTGTTGGTGGTGATTATGTCCGCCCCGGCCTCCAGGTAGCCCCGGTAGATACCGCTGATAACCTCCGGCCGGGTCAGGCTGAGGATGTCGTTGTTGCCCTTGAGATCGACAGGATGATCAACCAGGAGCGCCCCGCGGAAATCCGCCTCGCCCAAACCGTAGGTCTGGATCATGGTGCCCATGGCTCCGTCAAGGATGAGGATCCTGTCGGCGGACAGGCGGGTAAGGATGTCGCGGGTCAATCTCATCCTGCCCTCCTCATCGTTTGGACCCATATCCCTGGAGGGCTCGGATCAGCGGTCAGGAACTGGCGCCTTCCTCCAGATGGGTCCGCGCCTCTTCGATCACAACGGCGTTGTGCCTGATCATGGACCGCAATTCGGTGATGTAGTCCTCGCCGCGTTCCGAATAGCTCATCAGGCCGGCGGCCATGGCGTTGGCGTCCGGTTCCTGTCCCTTTTGGCGAGCTTCCGAACGGATCTCCCGCAACTCCTGATAGGTGCGGCCGGTGTTGAGGTTGTGCATGTAGCTGCCGATGGACTGGCTTATCGAATCGAAGCGGGCCACTTCGTAAGTGGCGTCCGCGGGACGATTGGTCGGGATCAGACCACAACCCTGGCGGAAACACCACTGTCCGAACAGATTGTTGCCTTCCCGGGCGAAACGTGACGTGCCCCAGGCAGATTCGTTGGCCGCCTGGGCCAGCACCAGATGATCGGGCAACGCATCCACGCGCTTGAGGGCGATCTCCCAGAATTCCTCCGTATGGACGTTGGTTTCGGAAATCCTGAACTCCTCGATCACGTCATGCAGCCAGACCTTGTCCTGATGGTCGATTTCCCGTTCCCAGCGGACATGTTCGTAGATGTAGTTCAGCCGGGTCCGCAGATCCAGCAATCGCTCGTTCTCCTCGTCGACCAGAGGCAGCAGAAAACTGAAAAAGTTCAGTTTCTTGGCGTGCACATCCTGATTAATCGTGAAATCGGGCATGGGAGCCTCACGTCGCCCAAACGAAGCCTGCCTGAACGCGCCGGTTTGGAAGGCCGGCTTTTGGTCCAGGGCATAGGTTTGGAACGGAGTGACGGCCGATCTCGCCCAGCGAAGACCCTGGCCCGGCGCATGGCTTGGGACGGTGAGTCCCTGGTCGGCATGGATGGAATCCGGCGCCAAAACAGCCAGCAAAAATATACAGGTCATCCAGATGACCATTCTCCTCATGGATCAGTCCTTGTGAGATTGCCCGACGATCCATGTATGGCTGTACCAGTAATAGCGGCGGCCGTCCGTGGCCGGAGCTGTGATGTTGTAACGGCTACGTCCTGTTGGCAGGGCATGCCGCGCCCGCACTTCGAGGATCCCAGCCTCGGCGTCGATCCATTCAATGTCAGCGGAACCCTGCCCACTGGCAAATGCAGCCAGTTGGCCTGACCGGTAATCGCCCGAGCCCAGGGTCAACCGCAAACCGGGTCCGCGCTCTTTCCCCGCGCCCTCCAGGGTCAACAGGGAATCAACGGGGCGGACCTCCAACACCGGCAAAGGCAGGCTCCCCACCTTGTCCGAAAAAGTCTTCATGGCCGCGAACGGGCCAGCCATCGGGAATCGGGGCAACATGGTCAGATCGCTGGATTCCCCCATGGGACCCGAATTCTGACCGAAAGCCACCCAACCCAGTTCACCGATAAGCTCCCGCAGATCTTCATCAGCCTCGCCGTACGGGTAGGCGAACAACCCCGGCGCGGAACCGATTTCCTCTGCAATGCGCCCTTGCGCTTCCAGCAACTCCGCCCTCGTCCTGGCGCGCCAGGCCTGATCCGATTCACCTTCGGCGCGACGCTGAAGGTGATTGTGGAACATGCCGTGGTTCGCAACCGTAGCCCCGGCGGCGGCCATTTCCCGCAGTTGGTCCCAGGTCATGACCGGTCCCCGGCCGTGATCAAGAGCATCGGGACACACAAAGACCGTGAAGGGCCAATCGAGTTCCCGCAGTCGCGGAAAAGCTTCGGTATAGACCGATCGGTAACCGTCATCAAACGTGAAGGCCACCGTCCTGTCGGGAATCGTCCCTCCGACCCTGAGGCTGTCCACCAGCGCGGTCAGGGGTAATGCCCGATAACCATGATCCACCAGGTAATCAAGATGTTCGGCGAACAACTCCGGGGATAGGCTGGTGGAAGCAGGCGTTCCCTCATCCACATGGTGGTAAATCAATACCACCGCGTGGTGTGGGACTTCTCCACTCGAGGACGCCGGTCCGACGACCACCATCGCTATCAGGATGGAAATCCATATGGACATCCGCATTGCGACCTCCTGGGTTGATCGCTTATCCGGATTCAATCTTCGCAAGAGAATAACCCCGCGGAAGGAAAATGGCGAGGAGATTGTCTGATGGTTTTCGGGAAAAAAACCACCCCCGTGAAGGACGGGGGTGGCGGCTGGCGGGAATTTATTGGATCAGACCCGTTCCCAGTGGCCCGGCACCCAGATATCTCGGTAATGATTGTGCCTGTGGGCCCTGTGGTGTCTGAATACGATCCGGCCCCTTTTGTGGATCTTTCGGCAGTTCTTCTTGATAATGGTCGTTTCGTAATGACCCGGCACCCAGACATAGTGTCCGCGCAGGGGGCGCGCGGGACGTACCCGGATATCGCATCGATAGGATCGGGGCCCTGTCTGGACGATCACGCCACGGGGGCTGTCCGGCGATACCGCGATTCCCACGGCCCCAACGCGAGCCCGGACGACCACGCGGGCCTCCGCTTGCGCCGGTTTGAGGAAGGCAATTGCCGCCAGGATAAGGCCGGCCACCACGGTGATGATCATGAGGCGGTGCTGGTTCTTCAATCCGGTATTCATGGCGTCTTCCTTTCGCTCTGGGATCGATGTCTACATTCTGTGTGTTGCAGGGAAGATGCCTGGGGTTGGGGTGGCGGGGCTGCCGGTGTATGGTAAGTCGCTTGGCTTTGGTGGTTTATATGTGTTTGGGCTTTCCATGATTAAATTTTAAAGCTCTATCAGGGACTTGAATACTGGATTCGGGAATACTTTTTCGGAGGTGGATTTCCCTCGACCAGGCTCCTGGTTGGGAAAACTGTCCGTTTTTCAGGACAGGGAACAAGGTGGAGACGGAAGATACGCATTCAGCTGGGCCACTTTTTCTGGATTTGTGTTTTCTTTTTTTAACTCATTCATTATCAGTCTTTTGCTTGGATCAACAACTCCCCGGGGGGTTGTCTGGGAGGGTTTCAGCAGTTGGCAAAAATAA
>JAGLCY010000257.1 GCA_023270185.1 Candidatus Krumholzibacteriia bacterium
CTGGACTGGTCGCCGGATGGAACACGCCTGATTTTTTCGGCGCCGACCACCGACCCGGTGAGCCACCGCCTTTTCACTCTCATGATCGATAATTTCGAAGTCCATCAAGTCGCTTTGGACCGACCCGATCCCGCCGGCGATTTTCAACCCCGCTTTTCACCCGACGGCAAAACCGTGGCCTGGATCGGCCTGGACCAGGCCGGGCGCAACGGACTTTTTACCGCGCCGGCCGAAGGGGGAACCGCCACCACGGTGTTCGAGGGAATGGCCGCCTTGCAGGGTCTGGCCTGGAGCCCGGACGGTCTTTCGCTGGTTTACGCCGCCGCACCGGAGGGCAGGTTCGACTTGTGGCGCGTGGCTGTCCAGGAGGGGCAGCCCCAGTGGATTCCCACTCCCGGTGATTTCGCCTGGAATCCCACCATCGCGCGGGAAACCGGCGACCTGGTCTACGAAGAGGTCCGGGCCGACCAGGATCTGTGGCGCATCAGGATTGTGGGCCGGGATCCCTGGCAGCTGGAAACCGAACCCTTCATCAAGTCAACGCGCTGGGAATTCGAGGCCGATTTCCATCCCGATGGAAGCAGGGTCGTGTTCGTTTCCGCCCGGTCCGGCAAACCCGAGTTGTGGCTGGGTGATCGGGACGGGAAAAATCTGCAGCGATTGACCTCGCTGGGCGCCGCGATGGTTAGTCACCCCCGCTGGTCACCGGCCGGAGACCGGATCGCCTTCAATGCGGTGTTGGACGGCCGGTCCACCGTCATGGTGATTCGGGCGCGGGGAGGTGAACCCCAAAAGGTGGACAACGGCGAAGGCCAGGAAGTTTTTACCAGCTGGTGTTCGGACGGGGAGCATCTGTTGGTCAGCGCTGATCGCGGGGAAGGATGGCAGATCTACCGGCAGGATCCCGCAGGCCGCCCCGGGATCCGGTTGACCACCACAGGTGGTTTGACGGCCACGGAGTCTCCCTCCGGACAAGAGTTGTATTTCACCCGCCCCGGCCGCCCCGGGCTGTGGCGGGTGGCACTCAATAATTCCGCGGAGCCCGATTTGATCATTCCCGATCTGAGCCACCAGGATCGCCGGAATTGGCGCCTGATGGGCGACGGAAACACGGTGCAGCGGATCGCCTGGGTCATGCGGGTCCAAGGCAGCGCTTTTCTCATGTTCCACGATCTGGCCACGGGAGAGTCTTCTTTTCTGACCGAATTACCCGGTTTGGCGGGCTCCGGACTGGCGTTGGCACCCGGCGGGAACGAAATCATCTACGCCCGGACGGACAACATGGCCGGCGATCTCATGTTTATGGAAGATTTGGCCAACTTTTTTTAAACCCGTAAGTCATTGTTAAATAACAACTAGAGATTAATCAAACAATCCCTCAGGTAACCTATAGACGTCCCTCAGGCGCGACTTCCGGAAAAGTCGTTTTCTAACGCACGTGAACCAGCTGACGCACCCCGTCGGCAAAGTCACGAAACGGGAGGTCAAGCAAGTCGCGTTTCATTTCGTCTGACTCAATTGGGATTCTTAATCACCTGGTCACCATCAGGGTCCCATCTGGGGGGAATGAAACCGGCCGCTATCGAGTCGCAATTCGGGAAACATGCCCCCCTGGAAACCGATTCGATAATGGAGCCGGTAGCGATCTTGGCCTCCTGTTTTAAAAAATCAGTTCTCCAGCCGGTCAATAATCTGGACCGACCAAACCGATCCCCCTCGCGTTTGCCCAGAAGATCGGCTGGTGACAAAAAGGCCCGGGCGATTGGCCCGGGCCTTTTTTTGCCATGATCCCGTGATTGAAGCTCAGCCGAGGTATTCGGCCAGCACTTGCCCACGATAACAATCACGGATCTTGGCGAAGGCCCGGTTCCTGATCTGCCTGACCCGTTCCCGGGAAAGCATGATGGATTTTCCGATCATTTCCAGCGACTGCCGGGGATGGTGTCCCAGGCCGTAATACCGCTGGATGATGTGCCGCTCCCGCTCGTTCAACTGATTCAGGGCCTGATCCAGTTCCCGGTGCATGGCTTCGCGTTCAAACCCCTCGGGTTGAAGCACCTCATTCGGGTCGCTGAGACTTTCGGCCAGGGAGGGGCTGTCTTCGCGGGCCGATTCATCGATGCAGATGTTAGGCCGCCCGGCCGCCCTGATCCGCGCCACCTTGCGCGGAGCTATATCGACCAGCTCGGAGAGTTCATCATCTAGAACCAGGCCCATCTTCTGTTGCTCCAGCTTGCGCTCGACCTTGTTGATTTTGGTGGCTTCCCG
>JAGLCY010000258.1 GCA_023270185.1 Candidatus Krumholzibacteriia bacterium
GGCGGTGATCAATCCCACGTTGCCTTCGGCGATGAGATCCATGTAGCTCAGCCCGCGATTGAGGTATCTCTTCGCCACACTGACGACAAAACGCAGATTGGCGTTCACCATATGGTCCAGGGCATCCTTGTCGCCGCCACGGATTTTAAGGGCCAGTTTGGCCTCTTGCTCGGGCGTCAGAAGATCATACCGGGCAATCATGGACAGGTAGTGTTTGATAGCCTGATTGTTGCGCCGGTCGATATTTTGTTCCACCTCGTACATGGGCCCTGCTCCTCATTTATTCGGCCTGTCGTGGCCTTCAACCGGAAGAGTCCGGATTGCTTGTGACATGAGTGAGTGAGGTTGGTGGGGAATTTATTACAGATATTTTCGAAAAAAAGTAGCGGCTAGCTGCGGTTTGCACGCGGACTCAGGGTGCCTTGGGCTCCACCTTCCAGGAAAAAATAGTCATCATACCCGTGTTTCTGGAGATGATACTGCAGACGGCGGAGTTCGAGGCCGGACTCGTCGAAAATCAACAACGTCTTGTCCTGGTGGACCTTGCGCGCGGCGAAATTGGGCAGAAATATTTCCAGGGGGATGGGTCGCACATTATTCAGTCCGGGAGGATCACCCGCCGCGGGCAGGAAATCGCTCCGAACGTCGATAATCATGACATCCTCGCGTTCAGCGAGGGCCTGGAAATAGGACCAGACCAGGTGGCGGCCCACGAAATCATCCTCATCGACGACAATAGTTTCCTTGTCAGGCGCGGAAACCTCTCCAGGGGCCGTATTTGCGTCGGCAGGGTTCACCGCGGCGGCGGTTCCCAGAAGGAGAAACATCGCGAAAAAGGTGATCATGGCGTTTCCTGGCGTCACCGGGGCTCCTTTTTCCGGTTGGATGATCGGGCTATATCCTGTCCGTATATATCGGCACGGAAAATCGATTCCTGAAGGTTGGGCCTTTGAAATTGGTTATGCTTTTGAAGTTGTGCTTTAATTGTGTCAGGATATAAATTCGTCTGTTTGGAGTTTTGACAACATATATATTGTCCCCCAAAAACCCCCAGGGGATCTTTTTCGCCATGATATCCAATATCCCAGCGCGCTTGGAGCAGTCCGACAGGGGGTCAAACCTTCCGGACACAATTTCCGAGGCAGAATCCATGAAAAAAAGCCCGGTCCGACCTCGCCCAACAAATTTTTCTTTTTAAGGTGGCTGTTTTGGGAACCGATCCTATACTACTTCGGTAGGATAATATCTCCATCCAACGATGTTGGTAGCCAAGAAGGGGAATTTCCCCCTGATTTTTTCACCCGGCCAGATCCGCCGGGGTCTAGAAAGGACAATTGAAATGAAACGATTCTCTTACGCAATGGTGATGGCCGTGGCCCTGGTCGTGATGATCTCTTCCTTCGCCGTGGCCGGCGGACCGGACTGCAAGGCCGCCGCCAAGCAAGCCAAAATGGGTGAGTGCTGCATCGAGGCGGCCCAGGCCGGCAAGGGTTGCTGTGGCAAGGATGCGGACGCCGTCAAGGCTTCCTGCGCCAGCTACAAGGAAGGCTGTGCCGACAAGGCTGCCTGCGAAGCCGCCGCTGCCGACATGGGCGAATGTTGTGTCGCCGCCGCGGAAGTCGGCAAGGGCTGCTGTGGCAAGGACGCCGATACGGTGAAGGCCAACTACGAGAAACAGGTTGCCTACCACAAGGCTTCCGTCGAGGTTAAAGGGGATATGCACAAGTGCTGCGCCGCTTCCCTGGATGCCGGCAAAGGCTGCTGTGGCGCTTCCGCCGAAGAGATGAAGGCCGACTACGACAAGAAGGTCGAAGCCAAGACCAAGAAGGTTGCAGCCAACTAGAGCGAACCTGATTCGGACACTCTCCTGGAGGGGAGTGGGCGCGGGCACCGAAAGGTGTCCGCGCTTTTTTTTGATTGGGTATGTCACCACCTGCCCGGGCCTGCGTATACTCGTGTGACCAGATACTCGATCAGCAGCTGATATTTGCCCGGGCATTCCGGATATCGAGGAAAGCTCTTTGGATCTTAAAAAAAGAATGCGCGATGGACGCCACGGTCTTTGGCTACGGCTGGCCAGGCGAGGCAATGAAGACGCCTTCAGGCGCCTGTACGGAGAGTTGTACGATCCAGTGGCGGGTTACATCGCCGCTCGAACGAACAACGTCCACGACGCCGAAGACCTGACCAGCGCGGTGTTCCAAAAATTCCTGGAACGTCTCGATCGGTTCGAGGCGGACAAGGGATCGGTCATGACCTGGATCCTGGCCATGGCCCGCAACGCGGTCATCGATCACCACCGGCGATTGGATGCCCACGGCTCGGCCCGCAAAGGTCCCGTGCCGGTGGAGGAACTGGCCGAGGTGTTGGCCGCCGATCAGGGGGACCCCTTGGGGTCACTGGTCCGCGACGAAGATTTGCGACAGGTCAGACAGCTGTTGTGTCGCGAGCCGGACGATGTCCGGGAAATGTTCGCCCTGCGCTTCGGCCAGGGGCTGCGGGTCAGGGAAGTGGCCGCGGTCATGAACCTGGGCGAGGCCGCGGTCAAACAGCGATTCGCGCGAACGTTGAGAAAGATCCGGCAGGAGTTGCTGGCGGAAGAACCGGAAAGGAAGGGAGGGCCGGAATGCATGATCGCAGACTGAACGACGACCTGGAGCGACTTCATGAACCGGATACAGCCAACAGGCCGCGGCCGGAACACCGGAGCGAACTGGAAGGCCGCCTTGTTTCCCGGTACCGCATTGCACAATCCCGCAAACGAAGGTGGCTTATAATGCTCAATCCCTGGAACCGCACTGCTCGCTTCGCGCTCGTCGGCCTGGCTCTTGTCATGCTCGGAGTCGGCGCCTGCTCAACCTCGACCACAACCGAAGTCGACATGGGCAAGAAAATGTCCATCGGCTTTTCCGCCAAGGCCGACGTGGACATGATTTCCATTGACACCGGCCTGTCCAATTTCCTGGATACCCAGCCGGGTATCGAAAACGTTTCGGTCAGCATCAGCGAAACGATGGACGGACCGAAACTCATCGAGGTCATGGCCTGGGGCCAGGACCTGGACGGGGACGCGCTGGTCGCCGAACTGCGCCGGCAGGTTCCCGAACTCGAGGACGCGGATATATCGTTCGAAACTTTGAGCGGCACCATCGAGGAGAGCTTTGCTTCGAAGATGAAGCGTGAAGTCTTCCATTTGGAAGTCGACGGGGCCACTGAAGAAGAGATCCGGGCCCAGATAATGGCGCAGCTGGCCGAGCAGGGCGTGGCTGAGGGCGATGCCGTGGTCGATGTCCAGATGAAGGACGGCCAGACCGAGATCAAGGTTCAGGTTACGAAGGAAGTGGAAGACTGATATTCCGGATTTGCCGGTAAGCATCGCGCCCCCCGCGCCCTTGAGGTGTGGGGGGTGTTGCTTTAGAATGATGGTTCGAAAACCTCAACCCGGCAGGATGGAATCATGAAACTAACCTTCCACGGCGCCGCCCGAACAGTAACCGGCAGCCGACACCTCCTGGAAGCCGGCGGTCAACGTGTTCTCGTCGATTGCGGCATGTTCCAGGGTCTGAAAAAACTGCGCCTGTTGAACTGGGAGGATCCGGGCTTCGAACCCGGCTTCCTGGACCACGTGGTGTTGACCCACGCCCACATCGATCACACCGGCTATGTGCCCCGCCTGATGCAGTACGGTTTCCAGGGTGGCATCCACTGCACTCCGGCCACCGCGGAACTGGTCGAGTTGATGCTCATGGATTCAGCCCACATCCAGGAGGAAGACGCGGCGTACGCGAACAAGAAGGGCTTTTCCAAGCATCACCCGGCTGAACCGTTGTACACGTCGGTTCACGCCCTGCAATCACTCAAGCTTCTGCAGCCCGCGAAGTACAACCACTGGGTCAAGCTGTCCTCCCGCCTGAAATTCCGAATGATCAACTCCGGGCATATCCTGGGGGCGGCCTTCGTGGAATTCCGTATTGCCGAGGAGATGCGGGACAGCGTCCATCCCGGCGAGATCACCGTTGTTTTCAGCGGCGACGTGGGCCGTTACGATGTTCCGCTGCACAGCGATCCCGAACCTTTACCTGATTGCGACGTGCTGATCGTGGAGTCGACCTACGGCAACAGGCAGCATGAAACCAAACCGGTGCTGGACCAGATCCGCGAGGAGTTCAAACGCGTCATCCACAAGAGAGGCGTGGTGCTGGTGCCGAGTTTCGCGGTCGGCCGAACGCAATTAGTGACGCTGATCCTGCGCGACCTGATGATCGGCGGCGATCTGGAAGAGGTTCCCATCCACATCGACAGTCCCATGGCGATCGACGCGACGGCGATCTATTCGCGCCATCTCTACGATTGCAATCTGGATCAGGAAATCACCCTGGACGGGCGCAACCGGCTGTTCCCCTTTAAGGTCAATTTGCATCGCACGGTGCACGAATCGAAGCAGCTGAACAACATGGAAGGGCCGCGGGTGATCGTGGCCGCCAGTGGCATGATGACCGGAGGGCGCGTCATTCACCACCTGGTGCGCCGTCTGCCTGACTCTCACAATCTCGTGTTGTTGACCGGATACCAGGCCATGGGCACGCGGGGGCGGGCGCTTCAGGAGGGGGCGACCTCCTTGAGGATGCACGGTCAGAACATCGAGGTGGGTGCTCGCGTGGCGACCATCCAGGGTTTGAGCAGCCACGGCGACGGGGACGAGATCGTGCGCTGGATCGACACCGCGGCCAGGAAGCCGGGCAGGGTTTTCGTTGTTCACGGGGAAGAGAAATCGGCCGAGGCGATGGCTGGCCGGATCAAAGAGCGTTTCGGCGCCCAGGTCACCGTTCCAAGTCTGAAGGACAGTTTCGAGATCTGATTCGACAGGCTGCTAGGCCACCGGAAGGGTGACCCGGAAGGTGCTTCCTCGTCCAGTGGTGGTTTCGAGAATCATCAACCCGCCACCATACTTCCGCAGGATCTTGCGGGA
>JAGLCY010000259.1 GCA_023270185.1 Candidatus Krumholzibacteriia bacterium
CATGGCGCGCGCGGCGTTGCCCACCAGGTTGTCCAACACGAAATCCAATTCCTTGGGATCGATGAGACAGGTGACGGATGAGTTTGTCTTACGGACGGAATCCTCCACGCCACCGGCGGCCATCTGGGCCAGGTAACCGGTCTGCACGGAAACGCCGTACTCCTCGAGAGTCTGGGAGTTGGCACGGAGGATCCTGGTGACGGTCGTGGCCAGATCGGTGTGGAAAAATGCGGCGACTTCCCTACGAAGATCTTTCAGGGCGTCGTCGGCCTTGACTGTTTCAGAGTCCAGTTCCGGGGCCACAGTCTCGAAACACGAAACCTGAAAGTCCTTCCGTTCCAGTTCATCCAGCTGATAGCCGATCTTGGTCAGGGCGCGGGCGGCATAGTCGACGTTGGCGCCCGCCAGGCCTGCCATCCGCGCCCGGTCCAGGATGCCCGCCAAATGCGGCAGGGCGTTTTCCCTGCTTTCAGTCCAGGTTTCCCTTAACCGCACTTCGATACTGGGATTGTCACCCAGCCCGGAGGCCATGGCGTTCAAATGCCAACTCAGCCGGCGCAGGCACTTCAGCGGGGCGATGGCCCCGTGACTGGACAGTTCGAGATCCTCCAGAAGATTGAGCCTGACCTCCCGCATCACGAGGGGATCGGCGAGGCGGGCGGAGCGCCCCTTTTTCCAATAGAGGAATCCGCCCGCGATGAACAGGGCAACGACCGCAATGGTCGCGATCAGGGTTTTGTTTACCGGAGGAGGAGGGGCCTTGGCGAAAACTATTGGAGATCCCGGACCATCATTGTTCATCAACAGACCGAGGTCGGGTTTCGGCTGCCAAAAGGTCATGGGAGTATGATAATTCTTGGGCTCGTCCTGGCTGCGGGCCAGCGGTTGGAATTCCCGATCCAGGATCCAGGTGGTTCCGTCCGGGGTGGAGAACACCAATTCCGGACCGGCGGGAGGCAGGATGTCCTCGACGCAGTTGATAAAAGGCAGTCCCTTGGTCTTTATTTCCGCAACGAGCTGCAGCTCGGGTGGGGCGAATTCAAATATCTGGACAACCTCGCTCTTGGACGCCACCGCCAAACGGGGTGAGTGGTCTTCGGTGCCGGGTATCAGGACCACGTTCCTGGATTCGCAGTCGGAGGCGCGTTGAGCCATACTCCTGCCGTCGTGGGACCAGACGACGACCTCGCCCCAAACTTCGGGAGTGGTGTGGGTCGAAGTGATGATTTCCTCGAAACCGTCGCCGTCCAGGTCGGCGATTGTCATAAATCCGCTGCCGTACCAGCCGCCCAATCGGTGGGTCCACAGTAATTCACCCTGATGGTCCAGGACAAACAGACGCGACTCGTTGTCGCTGTAGCCGTTGATTTTCCTTCCGCCCAGGTTGTCGGGCGCCCGACCGAAAAAAACAACTTCCTGGTCCCCGTCCAGGTCCAGGTCAACAACCTGGCAGGCAAAATCGAGGGGATTGGGACCGGTCACGTATCGCCACAGGATTTCCCCGGTCGCCGGATCGACCGCAAGTACGCCTCGTCCTTCGAGGTCGAAGCCGACGTTGACGCAGATAATGAGGGCCGTTCTTTCCTGGCCGTCTACTGTACATTTCAGCGAGTCGATGACGCGGTATGAGCCGTCCCAGATCCCATCGGACCTGATATCATGTCCGCCCTGAAGGTCGAAGGATCCCTGGATATCCCCGGAATGGGGGTCCATGATCCAAAACCGCCAGAGTGATTGGTCTTCGGTGTGTCCGGTAACCACCACTTCGGTCCGGCCGTCACCATCCAGGTCCAGGTCGCCGATCAGGCTGAAGGCGGGCTTT
>JAGLCY010000026.1 GCA_023270185.1 Candidatus Krumholzibacteriia bacterium
CCCCGTGGATGAGGCCCCCGCCACCGGTGATGACGACACGGATGAGTCCCTCTTTTTCGACCTTCCGGACGAGGAATTCGCCGAAGAGGCCAAGGAATCCGCCGACGAATCGGTTGCTGAAGCCGATGCCGGCCCTGTTTCCGAAGAGGATGAACTGCTGGACGTGTTGGAAATCCAGCTCTCACCCGCGGAGCAGGCTGAAATCGAGCGCCGGGGTCGGATGAACTGGTACGTCATCCACGCCAATACCGGGCACGAGAACAAGGTCAAACGAAATATCGAAATGGCCATCAAGTCGAACCACATGGAGGAATCGTTCGGCGAGGTGCTGGTCGCGACGCAGGAAGTGACCGAGATGAAGAACGGGAAGCGCACGGTTTCGAAGCGCAAGTTCTTCCCCAGTTACATCCTGGTCGAGATGATCATGGACAAGGAGACCCAGCACTTCATCAACAGCATTCCCGGTGTGACCCGTTTTATCGGAGGCACCGTACAAAAGCCCGCGGCTATCACCAGGGAAGAGGTGGACCGGATTCTCGGTCGCATTTCCGCCCCGGACGAGGCCAGGGAAACGCTGGAGATCCCCTACGAGGTGGGGGACGGCGTTCAGGTCATCGACGGTCCGTTCACGGAGTGGACCGGCGTGATCAACGAGATCAATCCCGACAAGGGAAAGCTCAAGGTGATGATCTCGATTTTCGGTTCGGAAACTCCGGTGGAGCTGGACTTCCTTCAGGTGAAGCCCATCTGATCCGCCGTTTGTTTCTGCGGCTCCAGGTTTTTGTCTGGAATCTGGGCCGCCCCGTGACCGTCCCTCTCGACGGAAGCGGATTGTCACATAGATGAGGCCGATCCGCGGCTTGAAACCGGAAGCAGGTTTGGACTCCCTGCCACAGGTGGAAGACCGCTGGTGACGCCGGCCCTCAGTTGAAGGAGAAAAGTCGACATGGCAAAAAAAGTCATGACGCAGATCAAGTTGCAGGTCAAGGCCGGGCAGGCCAATCCCGCCCCTCCGGTGGGTCCTGCTCTCGGTCAGCATGGTCTGAACATCATGGAATTCTGCAACGCCTTCAATGAACGGACCAAGGAGCAGATGGGTCTGGTGATCCCCGTGGTCATCACTGTCTTCGCGGATCGAAGCTTCAGCTTCATCACCAAGACGCCCCCCGCTTCGGTTCTGATCAAGAAGGCCCTCGGCCTGGATTCAGGCAGTTCCGAGCCCGGCAGGATTTCCGCCGGTACGATCAAGCGCTCACAGTTGCGCGAGATCGCCGAATTGAAGGCGGAAGATCTCAATGCCGGTTCGACCGAGGCCGCGATGCTCATCATCGCGGGCACGGCGCGAAGCATGGGACTGGAAGTAGTCTAGACCGGTTAAGGTTTGATGGCTGCGAAAGCACGGCGCCGGGTTCCCTCGGGAATCGACCGGCACCGGAGAACAGGGTAGGAATGCCGCGGGAGCGGTTGTACCGAACCCGATCGAACAATCACAGTCGACTGGAGAACAACCCAATGAAGCACGGAAAAGCCTACAATCAGTCCCGGGAAATGTTCGAGCGGCAGAAGGAATATTCCATTTCTGAAGCCGTCGAGCTGCTGGGATCCTTTCCCAAGGCGAAATTCGACGAGACGGTGGATATGGCGGTCCGACTGGGCGTCAATCCCAAACATGCCGACCAGATGGTTCGTGGCACGGTCGTGCTGCCCAATGGAACCGGCAAGTCCGTCCGGGTGCTCGTGATCACACGCGGCCCCAAGGAGCAGGATGCCATCGACGCCGGAGCCGACATGGTCGGCGCCGACGAATACCTGTCCAAGATCAAGGACGGTTGGACTGACGTTGACGTCATCATCGCCACGCCCGACATGATGGGTGAGCTCGGGAAGCTGGGCCGTATTCTCGGTCCCCGCGGTCTGATGCCCAACCCGAAGGTCGGCACCGTCACCATGGACATCACCAAGGCCGTTTCGGAAGCGAAGGCCGGACGGATCGAATATCGGGTCGACAAATCCGGTATCATTCACGTTCCGGTCGGCAAGCGTTCCTTCGAAGCCGCCAAACTCGAGGAAAACGTGAGCGTTCTCTACAGGGAACTGATTCGCGTCAAACCCGCGGCGGTGAAGGGGACCTACGTCAAGTCGTTATTCATTTCCGGCTCGATGACCCCGTCCATTCGTATCGACAGCGCCAGCTTCGCCTAGGTCGGAGCCGGGGAGGATTCCTGCCGTTGCGACTGATTGTTGGGACCGGCAGATAGATAGCAAGGAGAGTTGCCTAATGGCAAATCCAAGTAAAGTAGCCGAGGTCGAGGCCATCGCCAAACGGATCCAGGCCGCCCAGAGTATGGTTCTGGCGGATTTCTCGGGTCTTACGGTTTTGCAGATGACCGAATTCCGTCGGACATGTCGCGCCGCCGCGGTGGATTGCCGGGTAGTCAAGAACCGCCTGGCAAAAATCGCCGCTGAAAGCGCGGATTTGGCGATCATGAAGGACCATCTTACCGGTCCTACCGCCATCATGTTCGGTCCGGAAAGCCAGATCGATCCGGCCAAGATCACCGTTGAATTCGCCAAGGACAACGAGGCGATGGAGATCAAGGGCGGATTCCTGGATGGCGAGTACCTCGATAAGAGTCAGATCGTGGCTCTGTCAAAGATCCTGAGCAAGGACGAGTTGATTGCCAAGATGATGGCAAGCATCAACTCCCCGCTCACGGGTATTGCCGCCACGATGAGTGGTGTGATGGGCGCTTTGGCCCGCACCATCGACGCCGTCGCACAGCAGAAAGCCGAAGCGACGAGCTGAACGAACCGGGACTGACCGTCGGTTATCCGCCCGGTCCGTCGAAATTCCAGACAACCCGCCGGATCCTTTGATCCGGTTTGCAAGGAGAATAGAGAAAATGAGTGATGTCACACTGAGTGAAAACGCCGCCAAGGTCCTCGAGATGATCGAAGGCATGAGCATCCTGGAAGCCGCCGACCTGGTCAAGGCCATGGAAGAGAAGTTCGGCGTCAGCGCCGCCGCCCCCGTGGCCATGGTCGCCGCCCCCGGCGCCGGTGAAGCCGCCGAAGAGGAAAAGGTCGATTTCAACGTCATTCTGACTGGTATCGGCGACAAGAAGATCCAGGTTATCAAGGTTGTCCGCGCCATTACGGGACTCGGCCTGAAGGAAGCCAAGGATCTGGTGGAAAGCGCTCCCACGGCCGTGAAGGAAGGCGTCACCAAGGACGAGGCCGAAGAGATGAAGACGAAGCTGGAAGAAGTCGGGGCCATCATCGACCTCAAGTAGTTCCAGAGTCAGTTCCGGGATTGATTCCGGAACCGTTCCCCAAGCGGGACCTCATCCGCGCGAAAGCTTCGGATGAGGTTCCCGCCCAGATATCATTGCATTGCGGATGCCTGACCTGGTGTCCCACCCTTCTTCCTAGGAAGTGGTCCTGTGAAAAAAATTTCGGTCGACAAGTTCACCGGACGCGTTAACTACTCCAAGATCCTGCGTGACGAGAAAATGCCCAACCTGCTGGCCGTTCAGCTGGATTCCTACCATGAATTCCTGCAGACCGGGATTCAGCCCGAGGACCGGCGCGCCCTGGGCATGGAGGCGATTTTCCAGACGATATTCCCCATCGAATCCAACCGTGGCAACCTTGTCATGGAGTACATGAGCTACAAGACGGGGGAACCCAAATACGGGATCGAGGAATGCCAGGAGCGGGGTCTTACTTTCAGTGTTCCCCTCAAGGTCAGGCTGCGGCTCGTGGTCAAGGAAGAACCCGAAGGAGCCTCGGACAAGGAAATGATGATCCGGGACATCCAGGAGCAGGAAGTCTACCTGGGCGAGCTGCCCATGATCACCAAAAAGGGCACCTTCCTGATCAACGGCGCGGAACGGGTCATCGTTTCGCAGCTGCACCGTTCGCCGGGCGTGTTCTTCAGCGACGAGATCCATCCCAATGGCCGCCGGCTGTTCCGTTCGCGGATCATCCCCTACCGTGGTTCCTGGGTCGAGTTCACCACGGACATCAACAATATCCTTTATGTGCACATCGATCGGAAACGTAAGCAACCGGCCTCGATCCTGCTGCGTGCCCTGGGCTTCCAGACCAACGAGGAGATCATCGAACTGTTCCACAAGGTGGAAACGGTCAGGATCACCAAGCCTGGGACCAAGAAATACAAGGAGCTCGAGGAAACCCTGGAGGGCCGTGTCCTGGCCGGGGATGTCTTCCGGGCCGACGAAGAGGAGCCTTTCGCCAAGGCGGGGGCGATCATCGACGCCCTGCTCCGGGAATCGCTCCTGACCGGCGGGCTCAAGGAAGTCAAACTCGTGGCCGAGGGTGAAGTGACCCTCAACAAGCCCAGCCTGATCCTCAATACGCTGCGCAAGGATCCGACCAGCAACCAGGACGAGGGGTTGCGCCGGCTGTACAGCCTGCTGCGGCCGGGCGATCCGCCCAACGAGGAAGTCGCGCGGGCCCTGTTCGAGCGTCTTTTCTTCAACGAGAAACGCTACGATCTGGCCGAGGTCGGCCGGTACAAGATGAACCGTCGGCTCAACCTGGACGTGGACCCCAAGACCACGACCCTGACCCCATCCGATTTCCTGGCCATCATCCAGGAGATGATCGGGCTGTTCCTGGGCCACAGCGACATCGACGACATCGACCATTTCGGCAACCGCCGGATCCGGTCGGTGGGCGAATTGCTGGCCAACCAGTTCTCCGTCGGTCTGAGCCGCATGTCCCGGATTCTCAAGGAACGGATGAACCTGGCTGACAAGGAGAAACCGATCAGCCCCGCGGACCTGGTCAATGCCCGTACGGTATCGGCCGTCATCCAGTCGTTCTTCGGCAGCAGCCAGCTGAGCCAGTTCATGGACCAGACCAACCCCCTGAGTGAGCTGACCCACAAGCGCCGCCTGTCCGCCCTGGGGCCGGGAGGTCTGCATCGTGACCGCGCCGGTTTCGAGGTGCGTGATGTTCACTACACCCACTATGGCCGGATGTGCCCGATCGAAACGCCGGAAGGTCCCAACATCGGCCTGATCGCCAGTCTGGCGACCCATGCCCGGATCAACAGCTTCGGCTTCATCGAGTCACCCTACCGCCGGGTCGAAAATGGAATCGTGGGCTCCAAGACCGACTATCTGACCGCGGACCAGGAAGATACCGTGACGATAGCACAGGCCAACGCCCCGCTCAGTCCCAAGGGGACCTTCAAGGCGAAAAAGGTCCTGGCTCGGTTCAAGGGTGAGTACCCGATGGCCTCACCGACGGAAATCAATTACATGGATGTGTCGCCAAAGCAGATCGTTTCCGCGGCGGCTTCATTGATTCCCTTCCTGGAGCATGACGATGCCAACCGGGCACTCATGGGCTGCAATATGCAGCGCCAGGCGGTGCCTCTTCTGCGGTCGGATTCCCCCATCGTGGGCACCGGTATGGAAAAGAAGGTTGCCATAGATTCGGGAGCGGTGGTGGTGGCCGAGGCCAGCGGCACCGTCGAGTCCGCGACAGCAGACTCCATCACGATCCGGTACGACGATCCCGACAAGGTATCCAGTGGAAATTTCTTCGATCAGGGTGGGCTCGTGGATTATCCCCTGCGCAAGTTCAAGCGTTCCAACCAGGACACCTGCTACAACCAGAAACCCCTGGTTGTGCCGGGCCAGAAGGTGAGCATCGGTCAACCGATCGCCGACGGTCCCTGCACACAGGACGGTGAGCTGGCCCTGGGCCGCAACCTCCTGGTGGCCTTCATGCCCTGGGGCGGCTACAACTTCGAGGATGCGATCCTGGTCTCAGAGAAACTGGTCAAGAACGACATCTACACGTCGTTGCATATCGAGGAATTCGATCTGCAGGTCCGCGACACCAAGCGCGGCATCGAGGAAGTGACGTGCGAGATCCCGAACATCGGGGAAGACGCCCTGAAGGATCTCGACGAAGACGGCATCATCTATCCCGGGGCCCGGGTCCGGGCCGGCGACATCATGGTCGGCAAGGTCACACCCAAGGGCGAGACCGAGTTGAGCCCTGAAGAAAAGCTCCTGCGGGCGATCTTCGGTGAAAAAGCCGGTGACGTGAAGGATGCTTCCCTCAAGGCTCCTCCGGGCATGGACGGCATCGTGGTGGACGTGAACGTGTTCAGCCGCCAGGACCGTACCTCCCGCTCGAAGAAGGAGGAAAAGAGGCAGCTCGAAGCCCTTCGTCGCCGACGTGACCGCAGCCGCGACAAGATCAACGGGATTGCCAAGGAGCGTCTGGTCGAACTGTTCGCCGGCGAGACGGCTCATCACATCATCGACGCCAACACCGGTGAGGTCCTGCTCAAGTCGGGACGCAAGTTCACCAAGGTCGTGTTGGAGAGCCTGGATTTCACGGCGGTCCACTGGGGTCTTCCCCTGGTCAAGGAAGGCAAGAAGGACGCCAAGATCCGCGCCGTCTTCGAAGCCGCCGCCCGTGAAAAGGAACGGATCGAAGTCGAGTACGAAAAGAACTGCGAACGGGCCCTGCGCGGGGACGAACTGCCCCCCGGCGTGGTCAAGCTGGTCAAGGTCTATGTGGCTCGCCGGCGCAAGCTGAGTGTGGGCGACAAGATGGCCGGCCGTCACGGCAACAAGGGTGTCGTTTCGAAAATCATGGCTGAAGAGGATATGCCCTACCTGGCCGACGGCACTCCGGTGGATATCGTACTGAATCCCCTGGGTGTTCCCAGTCGTATGAACCTGGGCCAGATCCTCGAGACCCATCTCGGCTATGCCGCCCTGAAGCACGGGGTCAAGGTCATGACGCCGGTGTTCGACGGGGCCAAGATCGAGGAGATCAAGGAAGCGCTCACCGAACAGGGTCTGGATCCCAGCGGCAAGAGCGTGCTTTACGATGGCCGGACCGGCGAACGCTTTGACAAGGAAGTTACCGTCGGGGTCATCTACGTGCTGAAGCTGCACCACCTGGTCGAGGAGAAGATCCACGCCAGGTCCATCGGCCCATACAGCCTCGTGACCCAGCAACCGCTGGGCGGCAAGGCACAGTTCGGTGGCCAGCGATTCGGTGAAATGGAAGTCTGGGCCCTGGAAGCCTACGGCGCGGCGAACTGCCTCCAGGAGATGCTGACGGTCAAGTCCGATGACGTGACGGGCCGTTCGCGGATCTACGAAGCCATCGTCAAGGGCGAGAATCCGCCCGAGCCGGGAATTCCGGAGTCTTTCAATGTTCTGATGAGGGAGCTCCAGAGCCTTTGCCTGGACGTGAACCTGGAAGACGCCGTCTAGACACTTTGACCCGGTGGACCCGCTTCGCGGCGGCACCCCCAGGAGGATTATAAATGCTCGGCCAGACATTTCGGGATGATGCCAAGAAGACCTCGAAACACACCGCCATCATGATCCAGCTCGCGTCCCCGGATGTGATCCGGGACTGGAGCTACGGTGAGGTGACGAAGCCCGAGACCATCAATTACCGAACCTTCAAGCCGGAAAAGGACGGTCTTTTCTGCGAACGTATCTTCGGTCCGGTGAAGGACTGGGAGTGCAACTGCGGGAAATACAAACGTATCCGTTTCCGTGGGATGGTCTGTGACAAATGTGGTGTGGAGGTTACCCAGAGCAAGGTGCGGCGCGAACGCCTCGGTCACATCGAATTGGCCGTGCCCATCGCCCATATCTGGTTTTTCAAGGGCCTCCCCAGCCGTATCGGGCAGATGTTGGCCATGAAGGTCAAGGACCTCGAGAGGATCCTCTATTACGAGTCGAGCGTGATCATCGAACCCGGTAACACGGAGTTGCAGGTGGGCGATGTCATCAGCGACGAGGAATGGTGGGAGATGAAGGAGGAGCACCCCGAATGGGAGTGCCAGATGGAGATGGGCGCCGAGGCCGTGCGCAAGCTCCTGGCGAACCTCAACCTGGAGGAACTGAACCAGGAACTGCGGGCCCAGGTAAAAGTCGAAACTTCGGTTCAGCGCAAGAAGACCACCTTGAAGCGGCTGAAGATCATGGACTCCTTCCTTCAGAGCAACAACAAGCCTGAATGGATGATCCTGGACGCCGTGCCGGTGCTGCCGCCGGATCTGCGCCCGTTGGTGCCGCTGGACGGCGGCCGATTCGCCACCAGCGATCTGAACGATCTGTATCGCCGCGTGATCAACCGCAACAACCGTCTGAAAAAGCTGATCGAGATCAAGGCGCCCGGCGTGATCCTGCGCAACGAGAAACGGATGCTGCAGGAAGCCGTCGATGCCCTGTTCGACAACGGCCGGCGTTCGCGCGCGGTCAAAGGTCAGGGCAACCGTCCCCTCAAGTCGCTCAGCGACATGATCAAGGGCAAGAAGGGTCGTTTCCGGCAGAACCTGCTCGGCAAGCGAGTCGATTATTCCGGCCGTTCGGTGATCGTCGTCGGGCCCGAGTTGAAGCTCTACCAGTGTGGGCTGCCCAAGAGCATGGCCCTTGAACTGTTCAAGCCCTTCATCATCCGCAAGCTGGAGGAGAAGGGTTATGTCCAGACCGTCAAGAGCGCCAAGAAACTCGTGGAGCAGGAGCGTCCCGAGGTCTGGGACATCCTGGAAGAGATCATCAAGGATCACCCGGTTCTGCTGAACCGCGCGCCGACCCTTCACCGGTTGGGCATCCAGGCCTTCGAGCCGGTATTGATCGAAGGCAAGGCGATCCGCATTCACCCGCTGGTCTGCACCGCCTTCAACGCCGACTTTGACGGTGATCAGATGGCCGTGCACGTGCCCCTGGGCTACGAGGCCCAGCTCGAGGCCCGGCTGCTGATGCTGTCGCCCCTGAACATCCTGTCCCCTGCCAGCGGCGAGCCCGTTGCTTCGCCGAGCCAGGACATGGTGCTGGGTTGCTATTACCTGACGCTGGATCGACCCGGTTCCAAGGGCGAGGATAAGTCCTTTGCCGACGTCGCCGATGTCTACAGCGCCTATGAGGCGGGCATCATCGAAAAACACGCTCTGGTGAATATCCGCATGGGCAGGGAGGCCGGCACCCTCAGGACGACCATCGGGCGGGTCATGTTCAACGAGGTTCTTCCCGATGCCATGGATTTCGTGAACAAACCGCTGAACAAGAAGGATCTGGCCCGGATCGTGGGTGAAGTGCATGCCAAGATGGGCATGACCGCCTGCATGGATTTCCTTGATCGTTTGAAGGAACTCGGTTTCCACCACGCCACTGAAGGCGGGATCTCCATCGGGATCGATGACATCATCATCCCGCCGGAGAAGAGTGAAATCATCACCGCCGCCCAGAAGATCGTGGACGGTTACGTGCGCGATTACCGTGACGGCGTGATCACCAACCGGGAACGTTACAACAAGGTGATCGACAAGTGGACCCAGGTGACTAATGACGTCAGGGACCGCATGTTCGACAACCTGAGCAAGGATGACCAGGGCTTCAACTCGGTCTACATGATGAACGCCTCGGGCGCCCGGGGCTCCGCCGACCAGATCAAGCAGCTGGCCGGTATGCGTGGCCTGATGGCCAAGCCCCAGAAGAAGATCACCGGTGGATTTGGTGAAATCATCGAGCAGCCCATCATCGCGAACTTCCGCGAGGGGTTGACCATGCTCGAGTACTTCATCTCCACTCACGGCGCCCGTAAGGGTCTTGCCGATACGGCCCTGAAAACCGCCGACGCGGGTTATCTCACGCGCCGCCTGGTTGACGTGGCCCAGGACATCGTGGTCAACGAGCCCGATTGCGGCACCCTGCGCGGTGTCGAGATCTCCTCCCTCAAGGAGGGCGAGAAGACCATCGAGAGCCTGTCCGAAAGGATCATCGGACGGACCAGCGCCGAGGACATCATCGACGGCACCGGCACGGTCATCGCCGAGGCCGGTGCGGTGATCGACAAGCACCTGGCCCTCGCGATCGAGGAATCGGGTATCCAGAGCGTACTCATGCGTTCGGTCCTGTCCTGTGAAAGCAAGCATGGAATCTGCGCCCTGTGTTACGGCTACAACCTGTCCGAGCACAAGCTGGTGGACATCGGCGAACCGGTCGGAGTAATGGCCGCCCAGTCCATCGGTGAGCCGGGCACGCAGCTGACCCTGCGGACCTTCCATATCGGTGGTACGGCCAGCCGCATCGTCGAACAGACGACCAAGCAGGCTGCCGCCGCCGGTAAGATCGTGTTCAACAGTGATGTGAAGCTGGTCAAGAATTCCCAAAAGCAGATGGTCTCGATCGGCCGTAAGGGCGAAATCTCGCTGCTGCTGGATTCAGGTATCACGCGCAGCCAGATGACGCTGCCCTACGGCGCCATCGTGCTGGTCAAGGACAAGGACAAGGTGAACCTGAACGATCCCATCTTCGAATGGGATCCGTTCGCGGACTTCATTCTGAGTGAGGGCGCGGGAATCGTGGCCTTCACCGGCATTGTCGAAGGTCTGACCTTGAGCGTGGATCTGGATGAGAAGACACGGATGAAGCAACCGGTGATCGTCGAAAGCGCCGACAAGAGCGTGCAACCGGCCATCCAGATCGTCAACGCCAAGACCGGCCGCAAGATTTATGAATACATCCTGCCCACCGGCGCCTTCCTGCTGGTGGAAGACGGCGACAAAGTGCCTGCCGGTACCCAGCTTGCCAAGATTCCCCGTGAAGTTGCCCAATCCGGCGATATCACCGGTGGTCTGCCCCGTGTGGCCGAGCTTTTCGAAGCCCGCAAGCCCCGCGAATCGGCGACCGTCACGGAGATCGACGGCGTGGTCGAGTTCCGCGGCACGACGCGCGGCCAGCGCAAGGTGGCTGTCGTCGGCGAGCACGACGTGGAGAAGGAATACACCATTCCCCACGGCAAGCACATCCGGACCTACGAGGGCGAACACGTCCTGGCCGGAGACCGCCTGACCGAGGGTCCCATCAACCCCATGGACATTCTGTCCATCAAGGGTGTGGGTGAGGTGCAGAAGTACCTGGTCAACGCGGTTCAGGAGGTCTACCGCCTGCAGGGTGTGAAAATCAATGACAAGCACATCGAGATCATCGTCTCGCGGATGCTGCGCAAGGTCATGATCATCTCCCCGGGCGACACGCCGTACCTGGAGGACGAACAGGTCAACAAGCAGGCTATCGAGGGTTTCAACCGGGATATCCACAAGAAGAACATGGACCTGCGGGCCAAGGGCGAACCCGAACTGGAGCCGGCCACCTTCGAGCCGCTCCTGCTGGGCATCACCAAGGCAAGCCTGACGACGGACAGCTTCATCAGTGCCGCCAGTTTCCAGGAAACGACCCGGGTGCTGACCGACGCGGCCGCCCGCGGCAAGCGCGACGAATTGCGCAGTCTCAAGGAGAACGTGATCATGGGTCACCTGATCTCCGCCGGTACGGGACTGAACGATTTCAAGTACCTGGCCGTGGAAGAGCCCGCCGATGAGGATGACCGCATCATCGAGGGCATCCAGGAGCACGAGATCGCTGCGGCTTTGGCTGCCGAGATCGCCGCTGAGATGGAAGCCGAGGCTGAGGCTGCTTCGGGGGAATA
>JAGLCY010000260.1 GCA_023270185.1 Candidatus Krumholzibacteriia bacterium
AAGGTCCACCACAACCTCAGCGGCCGCAACCCCACAAAAAATCCAGGTGCTGATCAGTAATATGCAAAAAATTGTCTTCATAAACTTTCGTCTGACAAAGGCCCAACTTCCATTAACCCCTATAATTCTACCACATTTCCCCCCTTGAATGCTCCCCGCAATGTAAATGTGGATTGGGGCTTGCCCTCTTGGGGGTTCAGGGCGAATCATGCTTCCAGCATGAGCAAAGCGCCCCGGTTTACCGGGGCGCTTTGCGCTGAGCCAGGAACCCCCAAGAGGGCAAGCCTCAATCCACATTCACATCGTGATAAGCATCCTCAAGCTCGAAACGCGACACCCCACGATTCTTGGCGGGATCACCTTTGTAACCAAGGGCGTGCCAGTCCAGGCGGCCGCCTTCATCGCCATGACAAGCCACGCACTTGAGCGCCATTTCCTTGGGAGCGACCATGTGGTTGACCTTCCACCAGGATTCCGTTTCGGCAAACCCGTATTCGCCGCTGTACTCCACGCCCGCCGCCTCCATGCCCTGGGCGATGGCGGAATTCCAGTCGTGGCCGTTTTCCCACAGACCCGTCGGGCCGTAGAGTTTGGCGACGACCAGAATCCGGTTCTGCTTGTCGTAAGCCTGCTTGCCACGCATGACCTTGAAGGGAGAGATCTTGGATCTGGGATCCAGGCGCGTACCCAGGGGCTTGTTCAAGTGTGTGACCTGGTCGGGGTTCATGGCGGAACCGATCAGGTATTGCGTGCTGACGCCGTTGTACCAGGTGTAGGCGGGCTGCAGGTTCTTTTCCCAGCGCAAGGTGCCTTTATCCGGGCTGAAAGTGTCCATCCCGTATTGGTCCTTCACGTTTTTGACTTTGGTGCCGGCAGTGGACCAGTCCCACCAGGTCATGGTGGGATTTTCACGGGCGATGGCCGGGATATGGCAGGTCTGGCAGGTAATCGACTTGCCGTGCCAGTTCAGGATCCGCTTTTCATGCGGGTCATCGTCATGACAGCTGTCGCATTCCAGATGGTTTTTACCGCCTGGTGAATCGAACATGGATTTGCCGGCGATGGAATGGTTGACGGTGTCATGGCATTCGATGCATTCGAAGTCCTGGCCGTCCCTGCTCATGTGCACGTCGAGTTCGAGAGCGGGTTTGATCAGGGATTTACCGAGATCGCCGTGCTTGACGTTGTTGCCCATGCCGCCGTAGAAGTGGCAGGTTCCGCAGGTCTTACGACTGGCTTTGCCCACGCTGCGCGCGATGCCCGCCAGGTCCAGGGGTTCCCAGATCTTGCCTTCCCATTCCTGATTCTGGTAAACAGGGTGGCCGGCGCCGGTGGGGAACTTCTCATATAATCCGGTCTGGTCGTGGCAGACCAGGCAGTCGATGTTTTCCGGATTCGAGAAATCGAAATTTTCGTCTTCCCATCCGTAACCCGCGTGACAGCTCGTGCATGCCGCCCAGTTCGAGCTGAGCCCGACGCAGAAGTTGTTCATGATGTTCTTTTTGCCGAGCTCAACTTCGCCCTTGCCGATGACATTCTGCATCGGCATCCAGGTCCAGTGGGAGGTTTTCATGAAGTCGTGGGCTTCGTCCTCGTGGCACTCCAGGCAGGTCGCGGTCACCTCGGGTGCGGTGGTGAAGGGCCCTTCGATGTCCTGGTGATCCTCGACAACTTCAACTGCCACAGCAGGTAGGACCAGCAGAAGAAAAACGGCCAGGAAAAGTGTCGAGTACCTGGTTTCGGAACGCATATGCACTGCCTCCAAGGGAGAGTCGGTTTTTTCAGGTTGCCAAAATTCTAGTTTGTGGATACCCGGTTTCAAAGGAAAATAATGACAAAAATATGACAGGTGGATTCATTTTCAATATGCGGTTGTCAGGCTCCGAAAAAATTTGTCTCTCCCAGGTGATCAGCATCGTCCCCAAAGGAAATGACATCTTCACCGTCGAAGATGAAAGTGGCCTGTTTGCCGTAGATCCTGCTGAATTCAACACGCCGTGGTTCGCGGTCGGGAGCGATCATCCGCAGCTCGGCGAGTTGGCTGTTGGACTTGGACGTCAGGTCAGCCGAGCAGACAGGGCACGAAAACCTGATTTTGGCGCCTTCGGCAAGGCCCTTCTCAACGGACTTGTCGCAGATGTATTTGAAATTTCCCGGCTGCGGGCTGAGCAGGATCATGCCCTTTTTCTTCCTGTAACCGATGACCAGCAGGATTTTCACACTGGGATTCAGGACCGCTTCACAGTGGGGGCACGCATAGACGTTTTTCATCTTCCAACCTCGGTGTTTCGGTCAGGATCGTTCAGCTTTCGGGAAACTCCTCGGTGCTGGTTTTTTTCTCTCCACCGGAGAGAATTCCCCACCCGAAGACGGCCCCGAAAAGGACCATCAGGATGGGGCTGGAGGTGATGCTTCAGCCTCCGCTCTGACAGGTTATCCACTTGTGGATACCGAATCCGCCCGCGGCGCCCAGTATGGGTCCGGCCAGATTTCTGATAAGTGTCCATTTCATCGATCGATTCTCCTGTTGGTCGGGCAGCCGGTTTCTTTGTCACAATTATCCTGAACTTTTGCACAATCCGCAAGAGGGTGATGGACCAAATGCCCGCCGGACGGTAGATTTTGCCACATGATGAAAATGATGCCACTTGTTTGCATATTAATAATCCTGGCCGCCGGCTGCACCTCCGGGGAAGACCGGCAGGCCCTGACCCGCGCCGTTGAACGCGCCGAATCCGCGCCGCGCATCATGTCCCCCGAGCAGGAAGACCGTTTGCTCACCGAGGAAAAGGACCTTGCGACCCCCGCCAGGATCGGACAATGGGCCCGGCGATTCCTCGACGCCGATGGGATTGAATACCTGTTCGGCCTGAAAGCAGGGGGCTATGTGGCCGAGGGCGATTTGATCCGCGACAACCGGCAGGACTGCGTCAGCCTGATGTACCGGGTGACCGAACTGGCCCGAGCCGATGACCACCGGGACGCGGTGGCCTGGGCGTTGCGCACGCGATTCGCCGGCGCGCCCCTGGATTCGGTGGTCGACGAACAGGGCCGTGTCGACTATGACCGCCCCGAACATCTGGACTTCAGCCTGGACATGATCCGTTCCGGCAACTGGGGACAGGATGTCACCACCGGTCTGACAGGCGCGGAGCCCGACAGCGCCGGCAGTTCCAGGTATCAGGCCGGAAGCTTCACCGTGGTTCCCGAGACCGCCCTGGTGGAAGATGAGTTGGCCGAAGGCGACATCATCTGGCTGGTGCTGGACCCCGATCACCCGGCAGGCGGCAGG
>JAGLCY010000261.1 GCA_023270185.1 Candidatus Krumholzibacteriia bacterium
AAAAAAATCGGACCCATCACCCTGCCCGGCGGCGGTCACAAGTTTGAACTTCTCAAGCGCAGCAAACCCTTCTGGAAAACCTGCGCCGAGGCGGGAGTCGAAAGTTCGATCCTGCGCATTCCGATCACCTTTCCCCCCGACAAGTTCGGCGGCAAGATGCTTTCGGCCATGTGCGTGCCCGATTTGCGCGGCACCCAGGGTACGTTTTCCCATTACACGGAATCGGGCCGGAAGAATGAATCATCCCGCACAACCGGCGGGGTGCGGATGGATCTCGAACCCGACGGTGACAACAAGTGGACCGCCAAACTTCTGGGACCGGACAAGCCCGATGGCACCGGCAGTATGGAAGCGGTTATCAAGGTCTCCATAAACAAACAAGCCAATGAGGCCACCTTCATTCTGGCCGGCCAGACCTTCACGCTCCAAGCGAACGAATATTCCGAGTGGATTCCCGTCGGCTTCGGCGCCGGTACGCGGAAGGCGCATGGTATCTGCAAGATCCGCATCACTGGTTTCGAGCCGGGTTTCTCTTTTTATGTCAGCCCGCTGCACATCGATCCGCGGCAACCGGCGATGCCCATCAGCAATCCACCGCATTACGCGATGGCCCTTTCTCGTCTACATGGACGGTACGCCACCCTGGGATTGGCCGAAGATACCTGGGCGCTGAATGAACGGGTCATCGATGAGCAGGCTTTTCTCGACCAGGCCTACGCCATCCACGAGGAACGAAAGACCCAGTTCTTCCACGCGCTTGATCGGCAGCCGGAAGGCGTGGTGTCGGTGGTTTTCGATGCCACCGATCGCATCCAGCACATGTTCTTCCGTTATCTCGATCCCGGGCATCCGGCCAACAAGGGCAAGGATACCGAGATCCACAAGGACGCCATTTTCGATCTCTATAGAAAAGCGGACGAGCTTGTGGGGGAGACCCTGAGCAGGGTCGGTGATAACGATGCCCTGCTGGTCATTTCGGACCACGGATTCAAACAGTTCAAAAGAGGGGTGAACCTGAACTCGTGGTTTCGCGGGAACGGTTATCTTTTCCTGAAGAGTGATCCGGCAGAAGGTCCGCTGCCGAATATTCCAGATGGTGAACGTCACGAGGTCGGCGACATCGATTGGTCGCGCACCCGCGCCTACACTAACGGATTGGCTGGATATTACCTGAACATCAAAGGGCGCGAGAATGAAGGCTGCGTGGATCCCGCCCAGGCTCTTGACCTGAAAATCGAGATCAACGACAGGCTGCGCGGTCTGCCTGATCCCGGAAAGGACAGCGAGGCCATCACGGAACTTTGGGCGAGTGAGGAAATCTACCACGGGCCCTACCGCGAGAACGGGCCGGACGTGATCGTCGGCTACAAACCCGGCTACCGCACCGATTGGGACGCGGCGGTGGGCGCAGTCTCGGGTGCATTCATCAGCGACAATACGAAAAGCTGGTCGGGCGACCATTGCATGGATCCGCGGCAGGTGCCGGGTGTGCTCTTTTCCTCGATGCCTTTCGCCTCACGCAGGCCGAATCTTGTAGACATGGCTCCATCGGTCCTCGATCTGCTGGGTATCAAAGCGCCGGGGCACATGACCGGGCGGAGCATATTCCAGGAAGATGAGAAGGAGGCGGCATCATGAGAACATGGATGAGCATTATGATAACTGTGCTGCTGTCCACAACCATGGCCACCGCCGACCCCGGCCCGAAGGTCCTTGTCCTCGGCTTCGACGGCATGGATCCCATCCTGCTCGAACATTTCCTCGACCAGGGCGCTATGCCCAACTTTGAAAAATTCCTGGCCGACGGTGGTCACTTGACGCCCTTCGGCACTTCGACACCGCCCCAGTCACCGGTGGCCTGGTCCAACTTCACGACCGGCATGGATTCGGGCGGGCATGGCATTTTCGACTTCATCCACCGCGATCCCGAAACGCTTATGCCGTTTTACAGCGCCAGCGAGGCCAAGGGACCGATGCGTTTCTGGAAGATCGGTTCCTGGAAACTTCCCCGCGGCGGCAGTGAGGTACAGAACCTGCGCAAGGGCACCGCGTTCTGGGAACTGCTTTCCGACGCCGG
>JAGLCY010000262.1 GCA_023270185.1 Candidatus Krumholzibacteriia bacterium
TCGATGGCGCAATAACCCATCATCAACCAGCCGCGACCGAAGTCCTGATCCAGATCGCAGGCGCTTCCGAACGCCGTCAGGGCCGCCTCGAAATCACCGTCCAGATATTCGAGGTCGCCTAGCAAAGACCACAGCCCGACCGTTTCCTTTTCAGCCAACGCGGTCTTCAAGGTCGCGCGGGCCCGGTCATGATCGTGGGCCCCGAGCCAGGCCGAGGCCAAGCGCTTGAATTCATCCGCGCGACCGGTTTCAACGTCCGTCGCCGGCATGTTCATGGCCTCTTGGTAATATCGCGCCGCCTGCACCGGCACCGAGATCATCGCGTAAAGATCCCCCAACTGGACAACTTCGTCATGGCTCAGCGGCCGCAGGTAACCGGCTACTGTCAGACTGACCGCCGCCGCACGGTAATCCTCCCGCCCAACGGCAAACTGGTAGGACAGTTCCCAGGCGCGGGATTCCGATGAATTGTCATCCAGCAGCTGATCCACCAACGGCCCCACAATGCCTGGCCGTTCCGCCTCGACCCCAGCCGAAATCATCGCCTGATACCAGTCCAGGTCCGCCCCGTCACGATGCTCGTCCAACAACTTTTCCAGGGCCTCCAGAGCCCGCCCGGGCTCTTTCCCCATCAATAAACTGACCCCGGCGTAATACAAAATTTCCGGTGTATGCTCAGGAGTAAGATCGTAAGCCTTCCAAAATGCCTCTCCGGCTTCCGTATACTTCCCAAGCTCGTAAGCCGCTTCCCCCAACCGAAGCCACCCCCGCCCATACCGTGGTTCCAATTCCACCGCTTTCGTCAAATCCTCATAAGCCAGCCGATCCTGTTCCAAAGCAAAATGACTCAACGCCAGGTTGAACAGCAGCAATGGATGGGCCCTCTCCGGATTACCATTCAACCACTCCGACATAATGGAAGCGGCCTCTTCAAAGTCCCCGTCGTCCTGCTTCCCCCGGGCCCGAAACAGCGCCTTTTTCCCTCTGGCCGAAAGCCCGTCACCGGATTCAATTGCCTCTTGTTCCGCCCGAAGTTCCTGCTCCGTCTGCGCAGCCGTGACCGAAGGGTTGCTGAATCCGATCACCATGAGCATCAGGAATACTGATGAAGCGATTCTCGTCATCAGGTTGGATCTCAGAATATTAAATCGTTTGTTATCAGGGGATTGAATATTCAAAGTGCCCCCGGGGGCACTTTTCTTGTATATTTCTTTTATTTTCAATGGGTTAAGGTTTTCTTCGGTCCTCTTTGGTTGTTTTAATATATTTATTGTAAAATTAGCATAATTGACAACATATTTATTGTCCCAAAAGGCCCCCCGGGGGGCCTTTTCTGCAATGAAATTTATTATCCATGTGTACAAACCCGCCAGCGGGTTTTCCTGCAATGATAACCAATATCCACGCAGGCCTGGAACCCTGGCACTGGACATTGATCTGGTTGGACATAAATTCAAAGTCACAACCTAGTTGTTCAGGGTGAATCGAATTGTAGTAACCACCCAGGACGGAACTGACTGACCGTCAATCACACCTGGCTGAAACCTCCATTGGGGTACAGCCTTCAACGCCGCGGAATCAAAAAGCCCCTTGGGTTCGGCATCAATCACCGAAACCTCCCCAACCGTTCCATCGGCCCTAACCAGCAACTTCACCTTCACATACCCTTCGAGATTCCGCTGCCGGGCCTTGTACGGATAAACCGGCGCCGACTGCACCACTTTGCGCGGCGGCTGATCCAGATCGCCGCTGTTGAAAACAAACTCCCCGCGCGCGGGACCACCGGCGAAAAACGAAGGATCGATTTGCACCGAGACATCCAGCGGCGCGGGACCCCGCAGACTGGGCCGGGCCAGTTCCGGAGTGAAATCCATCTCGGGTTTCGGTTTGGGCTTGGGGATCTCCCTCTGGACCTCCGGTGGAGGTGGTGTGGCCGGCTTGAGGGTGACCAGGTTCACCGATACCGGAGGAGGAGCGACATCACGAACGGGTCGGTCCCTCGACAACAGGGCAGCCGAAGCGAACAACACGATGTTCAGCACCACGGCCACAGCGGCCGCGCCAGTCAGTAGAATGCCCTTCCGCAGTATCATTCTCCCGTTTCCCGTTTCGCGGCCAGGCTTACGTTGATCGCGCCAGCCAGCCTGCACTGGTCCATGGCCTGCACCACTGTGCCGGTATTGCTGTCCTTGTCCGCCACGATCACCACGCCGCTTTCGGGGTCCTCGGCCAGGGCGCGTTCGACCAACGCGCGCACGCTTCGCACATCGATGCGCTTGCCCTCCATGTAGACCTGCCCGTCGGCGCTGATGCCCAGCATGATGTTGCCGCGTTCCTTCATCTCGGCGGTGGCGGCGGTGGAACGGTGCACATCGATGCCCGTCTCCTTTACGAAACTCGTGGTGACGACGAAAAAAATCAGCAGCAGGAACACCATATCCACCAGGGGACCCATGTTGATGTTCACCTCGCTGCCGCCTCCGCGCAGGGTGTTGCGGACGTTGATCATGATTCGGCCCCTTCGGCCAGGTGCCGCGCGAGCACCGCCGTGGTTTCATGGAGATTCGTTTTCAGCGTCTGCGCCGTCCGGTTCAACCGGTTACTCATCAACAGCCCCGGGATGGCCACCAGCAGACCGGTCTGGGTCGTGATCAAGGCGATCGAGATGCCGCTGGCCATGGCGCGCGAGTTGCCGGTGCCGAAGACCGAAATCACCTCGAAGGTTTCGATCATGCCCAGCACCGTGCCCAACAGGCCCAGCAACGGGGCCACGGCCGCCAGCACGGCGATGGCGGCCAACCGGGCGTCCAGAGACTGTTGGAGTTGGAGTGACACCTGGCTGAGGATCTTCTTGTCCAACCGGACCACTCCTGATCGCTCCTGCAGAAATTCCCGCACCAGTCGCGCCCTCAGTCCCAGGGTATGACCCTCCGGAACCGTTCCTTTACCCGACACCAGGGCAATGGCTTCCTTGCGGTCCAGGTCACCCCGTCCCAACACGGCGAATTCCCGCATGCGGTCCACGATCATCGTCCACAGGACCACCGAAGTGACCACCAGCGGCAGCATGATCCATCCGCCCTGGCGGAAATAATCGACCGTGAACCAGAACGCGTCGGTCATTGAGTCCCCGCGATCTGCTGCTTTTCGATGATGTTCGTCAGCTGCACCGCCTTGGCTTCCATGTCGCCGATCAGGTGATCCGATTTCCGCGACAGGTAGGTGTGCACGAGCATGATGGGGATGGCCACCGCCAGTCCCAGTTCGGTCGTCACCAAAGCTTCGCTGATGCCGCCGGACATGAGCTTTGGATCACTGGTGCCGAACAGTGTGATGACGCGGAAGGTGTCGATCATGCCCGTGACCGTGCCCAGCAAACCCAACAGGGGCGCCACGGCGCCGAGCACCGCCAGCATGGCGATCCCTTTCTGGACCTGGGGCAGCTCGACCAGGATCGCTTCCTGCAGCACGCTCTCCAGGGTTTCGCGGGAATCGTTGCGGGCCTCGAGCCCGGCCCGGATCACCCTGACCACCGGCCACTTCTTGCCCTGGTGCCCGGCGACGATCCGGTCGCAGGCCGCCCAGTCGCCCTTGGCCGCCAGTTCGTTCACTTCGCCCATGATGCGATCCGTGTTGCCGTGCATGCGGTTCAGATAGATGATCTTGAGGACCACGATCACCAGCGCCGCCAGGGCGATCAGGAAAATTGGCCAGATGATCGGCCCGCCCTGCCGCACCTGCTCGACGAGGTCGGTATGCCGGGTGAGCTGGCGCAGGGCCGCGCCACCGCTCATGTCCAGGGGAACGAGTTCGGATTCGCCGACCAGATACTTGTCCAGCGACCGCCGCACGTTTCGCGGCGGCAGCTCCGCCAGGGCAAACATCCGCTGTCCTTCGGGAGACCAGACCAGAAATCCCGTTTCCCCCGCTGCCTGATAGACGGTGGTGAACTTGCCCAGTTGGAAAATTTGGCCCGTGGTCTGGCGACCGTCCCTTCCAATAAACTCTCCTTCACGCAGGCTGACCTGGCCCCCGCGATCGATCTCGTCGAAAAATACTCCGGCCATGCCGGCGATGTCGTCGATGTCGGGGAAATATCCCGTGTCCAGCAGGGGACTGACCGCGTCCAGGCGCCATTCCTGTCCCGCGCTCAAGGGCGAGGCCTTCAACATCGATTCCAGGTCGCGGGCCGCCACCCGCACGTTGCCCGAGATTTCCCGGAATCCCAACTCACGGCCAGCCCACTCCTCGACCAGTTTTTCGCGCAACACGCGCGCATTGGCCTGGCGAGACTCCAAATCCCGCAGATCCTGCTCCAAGGAGGCCTGTTCCTGTTCCAACCGGTCGACTTCGGCGCGCAGTCTGGTCTGATCGGCCAGGATGGCCTCTTCCGCCAGGCTGGCTTCTTCCTGGGCGGCCGCGCGGTCGGCGGCGGCTTTGCGGGCAGCTTCGCGGATGTCCTGCCCGGCGGCCGGAACGGCCAATACGATCAGCAGCAATGTCAGCAGCATTAAAGCGATGAAGTTTTTCATTGTCCGATCCTCCCCAGGGGAAGATCGATCAATTCCATCGGACGCATTTTCGAGGCCATCTCCATGGCCAGCCCGATGCGCCGCTTGGCGCGGCCCGGAAGTTCGATCCACCGGTCAACCGCCGGATCGAAATTTCCCACCCGGTCGCCATCGGGAGTGCGCCAGAACAGCGCCACCCGACCGATGCGCAACACGTCGGCGTGGATTTGTTCGCCATCGATTTCGATCATGTCCTGGTAGACCTCCACGTTGGAGGCATATCCGGCCTCGACCTGCAGGGCTTCCAGCAGGCGGCGCAGTTTTTCGGCGGAGGTCACATCCGGCCGCACCAGTTCGTCCTGCACCGAGGCCAGCCGCAGGTTGCGTTCCTCCGGCAGAAAGGGAAGACCGGCGACGACCGATTCCTCCAGACGGTGGAAGATCACCATCAGGGTGTCCTGCATGCTGCCTTCCAGGCGGTCCGCTTCGTCGAGGCGCCGTTCCAACTCGGCCACACGGTCATCCAGGGCCTGGGCCTGCGCCGTCTCTTCGGCTTTGCGCTCCCCCAGCCACTTGACACCGGCCGTCGCGGACCGGAACCTGCGCACCAGATCGGCTTTTTCCTCGGACCATTCGTCCTGCCGTTGCTGGGTGCCCTGGCGGGTGTCGATCGCCTGTTCGGTATCCTGCCTGGCATTCTGGGCAGAATTTTGCCCCTCGGTCTGGGCCGACGAGGCCGCCAACCATCCCGCCAGCAGGATCGACATGACACCCGCTGCCAGAAGGTGTTTTCGGAGATGCATTTAACCCCTCGATTTGTTGGATCGATCAATTGGTGGAATTAGCGGGGAAAACCCCCCGACCGTACCCAGGCGACATTATACGGAATCGGGAGGTGATTGCAGGCACAAAATAAGTCGGTCGGTCAATCCGTCCAGGGCTGGAATGAATTGAAAAAGGTGATGTAGTCGGGATTCTCCCACACCCCGCCATTGATATTCCAGGCAGTCAGGATGTAGATGTCGCCCTGGACGATAAGCCCACGGACCCAGATTTCACCGGCGCCCATGTCCGGCTTGGCCCTGACATCGACCCCTTCAACAAAGATCCCGTTGTCGAATTCATTCTTGATGACCTGTTGGCTGACGACCTTCGCCCCGTATTCGGCCAGGGCGTCCTCGACCCGCGGGACGACGTTTTCGGGGCCGGCCATCGATCCGTCCTCGCCGTGCAGGTTGAAGGTGGCGGTCACCGAGCAACCTTCGCCCTTCTCCTGGTAACGATCGCAATAAACGTGATTGACCTGGATGATTTCGTCCCACTGTTCCCCACCGAACAGGTCGGGCTCGTTGTAACGGGTCACCAGCTTGCCGCAGCCGCCCGGAAAAATGATCTGGAAATCCCCGCCCTCGTTCGTGTAGGTGACCGGATTTACCGAAAGGTTGTCCGATTCATCACTGGCCGGATCCTGGGCTTGTTCGGCTACCGGGCCCCGGGCCGGTTCAGAAGCTGTCGCCGTCATGGCGATCACGAGAAACAGGGCGGCAACGAGTAGTTTGTTTGTAGTTATCATGATCAGTCCAACAACTCTTCCGTCTGGTCGATGAGTGAGCCGAAAAGCGCGATGACATCTTCCATGGGACCTGACGTCGCCATGTCCACCCCGCCCAGCTTGATGGTTTCGACGGGATACCTGCTGCATCCGGAACGCAGGATGTCCAGGTATTGTTCCCGATCTTTCTCGTCGCCGCGAAGCACCTTGCGCGACAGGGCGACCGCCGCGGAATAGGCCGTGGCGTACTGGTAAACATAATAGTTGTAGAAGAAATGGGGAATCCGACACCAGGTCAAAGGGCTGCGCACCGGATCGAACTGGACGGCGGGCCCCCAGTATTTGGCCAGAAGCTCCTGATACAGCTCGCCCAGCGAATCATTCGTCAGGGTCTGGCCCTCTTCGCCCAGCCCGTGAACACGGTGTTCGAATTCGGCGAACATGGTCTGCCGG